>NZ_MUZW01000020.1:0-40073 GCF_003266085.1 Methanosphaera sp. DEW79
TTAGGTGTATTCAGTAATTTGGATAATACTTATTTTATTTGGATATGCATCGATGATAACAAAGTATATATATAATGAGTTATATATATAATATTAGTCACTGGTACGGCGACCATAGCGATAGGGTCACATCTGAACTCGTCTCGATCTCAGTAATAAAGTCTATCCACGTTTTGTTTGGTACTATAGATGGTAAGTCTATGGGAATTTCAGAAAGTTGCCGGCCTTTAAAATTATTTTTAGAACTTATTTTTAATTTTGAATTTCATGACTTTTAAAAATGCCGTGGTAGTTCAGTTGGGAGAACGCCAGACTGAAGATCTGGATGTCGCTGGTTCAAGTCCGGCCCACGGCATACTATTATTAATTATTTTTTTCTGTTTTAAAATTCTATTTTTATAATTATTTTGATCTATTATGGAAATCTTATTTTCTATTAAATTATTGTATTTTTTTTGGTTTCTTTGTAATTTTCTATTATTATACTTAATTATTTATTTGTATATTAAGGTAGGAAGTATTGATTAGAAATTAGCTTTATTTTATTTTATATTTAAATCAAGTATAATTCTGAGTTTATTCTATTAATAGTATTAGTATTCTTTTAGATATTATTTTATTTAGTTTATGTTTTATTGTTTTTATTTTTTTATAATATTCTTATTCATTTTTTATAATACTTTTTTTTATTATTTTATTTAATTTTCTACCTTTTTTAAATTCATTTTAAGGTTATACTATTTATTTAATTGGACTTATTTTAAATTATTTACTGGGTGATTATTTTATCTATATATTTTAGTAAATTTCATGAATTATTTTTAAGTTATTGTTGTAAAAATCACTCCAGTCTTTTATATATCGTAATATATTCTAAATTACTTATTTTAATCATTGTTTAAATTATGGTTTTATTTAGTGTACTTTGTTTATTTCATATTCTTTTTTTTCGAGTTTTATTTTTCATATTTTTTATATTATTTTCATTAATTTTTATACAATTTTTAATTTATTTTCATGATAAAACTAAAAATACTATGATTGATATAAATTATTATGTCATTTCCAGTTTCTGGATAAGTACTATTGGGTTTAATAACTAAACCTAATCTGTAATGGATATTTTTAGTATAAAATATGACTGCCTGGTACGAGGGTTACTCGGGGAGGGATGTTGGTAATCTACCTGTGATCTGGAGAGTTAGTAAACAGGCAATATTTTAATTAAAAAAAAGGTTTTGTATGGGAGGTTATCTAGAATTTATCTAGTATATCTTTATAAACACTTTTTATAGGTTCTTCTGATTTTTCATATATTTTTTTAAGTATTAATTCTGGAGTACTATTTGCTAAATAATTTATTTTTGGACTTCTATCTACTATTAAGTTATAATCACTGTCAAGTCCCTTTGCTTCTATACCATCTGTTCTAATATGTATATTTTCAGTTCTTTTAAGTATTTCTGGTGCCATATGTGTTACTATCACAGCATATGATTCATCATCTTGTATATGTTCAATAAATCCTATGATTATTTTCACTGCTGCTTCTAGTTCTGTTATTGATTCAAGTTCATCAATTAATATTAATTTCTTTTTATTACCTACAGCTACAGGTATGAATGAAGTTAAAAATGTTTCAAATGCTCCAGCATTCAGTGACTGTTTCTTTGTAAAGTAATATACCTCGTTTGTTTGTGGTATTATGGCCTTTTTAGAACATACTCCAAGACCCATATGTGCCATAATAGTATGTTGCGCTAACATTTCAAGTAGTGTTGTTTTTCCACCACTATTTGCTCCTGTTAGAAGTATGATATTATTTTCATTATCTAAATTGTAATTTATAGGTTGAATTTCTTTATTTTCTATTTTTTCCTGTTGTTTTAATCTTAATTCAAGACTATCTTCAAGATAATATTCATCTTTAATTTGAGGTATTGTTAGATTGTAGAACTTTGTAAAACTTGCTAGTGTAAATTGATAATCATAATGTATAAGTTCTTCTGTTTCTATTTCTATTTCTTTTCTATATTTTTCTAGTATAACACATGCATTAATTTCTTGTTCATATTCCTTTAAATGAATATTTGCAAGTGTATTTTCTTGTATTCTTTTTATTTCATCATAATCTAATTCTAAGGGGTATTTAATTATGAATGGATCGAATATTAATCCAGTTTTATTTGTTATTTCTTCTTTTGCTTCATCTAGTACTTCATTGAATATACTCATTATTTTTGATGGAAGATTTCCTTCATTATTTAATAGTTGTAGTACTTCATCACCTTCAAGTGCTATTTCCTTTATTTGTTGATTTATTGTATCGTTAGCTTCATCTTTAATCTCTTCCACAACATCTATAATTGCTTTTTTATTTTTCTTTTCTAATGATATACTATCAAGTGCTACTAAAACTTCATCTATACAACTTTCAAGTCCAAGATATTCTCTTAATTGGTAGACATACTCTAGTGTTGATCTATTTTTTCTATAGTATTCAAGTATGATATTTGGCTGAATTTCATAGTCTGGACTATCATTACTTATAGATACAACATTTGCAGATTCACCAGGATCTACATTATATTCATTATATAAATATATTACAAATTCAAAGTCATCTAGACTCACATGATCCTCTAAGGGGTATATGTTACAGTACTTGTTTATTCCCCTTTTTATTAGAGATAAATAATCATTATAATCTTCACATAATATTGCATATTCATCATTAAATTTTGGTTTTACATCGTTATTCAATGGTTTTATATTTTCATATAGTAATCTTATGTAATTATAGTCTAAATTAGCAGTATCGTCCAGTGTTTTTTCTATTAATTGACTGGTTCTTTTAATTTCATCATAGTCAGTTGTGGGATTTAGAAGTAACACCCTATTTCTTGCATAATCTGTACTTGTAAATTCAAGAATTTTATTGATGATATCTTCATAGATTTTCTGTGCCTGTTGTGTTTTTATAAAATTATCTTCATTAATTCCATGTATAAATCTAATAATTTCCAGAGCTTTTTTTTGACTTAATCCCTGAATATTCATTAACTTATCAATATCATATTCCAGTACTGAATTAACAAATACATCATATGAACCATAGCTTTGAATTATCTTATCTATAAGCTTACTTCCCACACCTTTTATTTGTTCAATTTCAAATATATCTAACACTTCCAGATGTTGTTAATAATAATTTAATTAGTGAAATAGAATTCATTTTATTATAATTACTTAAATATCTTTTTCAACATAATATTTTATATTAATAATGTATTTTTCATATTATTTTAAATAATCTTATATTAAAAAAATCATATTATTTTTTTTAAATATTGTGGAGGCTATTATGGATTTTATAATATACATAGTTTTATTATTAATTGGTGGTTGTTTTGGAGGATTAATGGCAGGACTACTTGGAGTTGGTGGTGGAATAATTCTTTCACCAATACAATATTATTTACTTCAATCAATAGGTGTTAATCCAAGTATTGCTCTTCCCATGTCCTTTGCAACAAGTCTTGCAGTAATCTTTGTTACAATGATTAGGGGAACACGTGAACATTATAGAAATGGTAATGTTGAAGATAGATTTCTTAAACAGATGATGATTCTAGGATTTATTGGAGCAATATGTGGAGCATTCATATCTACACATATCGATGTTACATTACTTAGTTTTCTCTTTGGAGTTCTTTGTATAGTGGCAGTACTTAACATGATTCTAATAAAATATCCTGATAATGATGAGAATATAAGTAAAAGTAAATTAGGTCATTCATTATTAGGTTTTGCTGCTGGATTGTTATGTGGATTACTAGGAGTTGGTGGTGGAGTAATTATGATTCCAGCCCTTACAATACTACTAAAGTATCCAACACATAAGGCAATTGGAACATCATCAGCTTCAATAATTGCAACAACACTTGGAGGACTTATAGCATATATCATTCTTGGATTAAATGTTTCAAATCTTCCACAGTTTTCTATAGGTTATGTGAATATTTTACAATTTATATTCTTAACAATAACAAGTACATTTGTTGTAAAATATGCTGCTGATTTATCAGTAAAAATAGATGCTAGAATTCTAAAAATATTCCATATAATTATTGTAGGCTATATTGGTCTTAATATGATTGGAATCATCTAAAAAGAAGAAAAAAAGTTTTCTTCTATATTATTTTTTATATACTCCTTTTTCAAAGTTTGCTTCATAGAAATTATTATTTACATTCAATGTTAATGTGGATGATTTATTGTTGTTTATGTTATTGAAGTGGTGGAGTATTGTTTTTGTATCATCTAGGTTGAATAATCTAGAATCAATACTTAGGAAATCTATTTGTGTATTATTTTTTATTTTATTTATTTGTCTAGATAAATCAAGTATTCTATAGTCAAATATATGACTTTGTTTATAACAGTCAAGTTTTAATTTAAATCTATTGTTTCTTTTATCAACTAGGTAGAAGTTACTTATATTATCATCACAAATCAGTGTGTTAAAATCATCCTTACTTAGCATTAATTGAATATAACCAAATACCATATATTCAAGTTGACATGATGTATTTCTTAATTGTTTAATATCATTGAATGCGAGTTCATTAGATATGGCTAATCTTTTAAATCCTGGTGTTTTAGCTAGTTTTTCAATTGAATAGTTGTTATATATATTTAAATTACTTCCATAACAATCTACATCTAAAGCATCACATACACCAATGTTATCACTTTGAACTATAATATCAATATCTTCAAGTTGAAGTTTTAATAGAATTTCACTAACAGATGGTAAGTCTTTATCAAGTAGTAGTTGTGGTAGTATCCATACAATTTTTTTATTTGAAAGAGTTTTATTTAACTTTACTAAATCATCATATATATTTTCTAAATATTCATCTATAGTCTCATAATTATAATTTGCATCATAGTAAACATATTCTATAAAATCATAATCTTTAATAATTAATGCCTGTTCTATGGAACTTATATAGATGTTCCATTGGGTATTACTTGTTTTAGTTTCATGTTTTTTATAATGATTATTTTTAAATATTTCAATGTTGTTTTTTACTTCTTTAATTTCATTTTTTGTTGGTATGTATGAATTCATTATTGTTTTATCAACATACTCTATTAATTGTCTTCTTATGTTGTTTAAGGTGGATGTTGGCATGAAGAGATCTTCTTGGAAATTTTCATAACTTATTTTTCCAATTTTGTAGTTTGTATTTCCTGTTTTTGCTAGTTGTTTATTGATAACATCCTTTGTTAGGGGTTTGTTTATTGCTTTTTCAAATTTATCTTTACTTGTAAATGTAAGTGTTTTTTTGTAATGATCACTCATACATTTTATTACAAGTTTGCCCTCATTATTAATAGAAACATTAAGATTAAGTGTTGTTTTATGAATGTTTTTTTGATTTATAATTTGTTTGGTTGTTTTATTAAGATATTTTGAATATGTGATATAGACCATAGAATCTTCTTTTACTGGAATGTTCTTTCTTAGCAATATTTTAATCTTATTTTTTGATTGTGAAAAAATTCTACTAACATACATTCCACAACTTTCACCATCATACTCAAATTTAAGACCATCACCATTAACAATCTTTGTAGGAAAACGTTTATTACCAAACTTAATAGTAACACTATTCTCATCAACTTTAATAACTCTACCAATAGGATAACCCTGACTTCCAGAACGTTCTCTACCAACAACATTAGAACTTTCATTATTCATAATATATCCACTAGTTAAACCCCTATTAAATGCAAGATTTAATAATAAATAATTATCTCTATTAATATCACCATCAATAGCACATCTATATGCATAAACACTACTTGAAACATATTCTACAGGTTTCATTCTACCTTCAATCTTAATGGAATTAACACCAGCATCAACTATTTCCTCAATATTATTATATGTACATAAATCCTTAGTACTTAAAAGATAAGTACTACTTGTAAATTTACTACCATATTCATCCTCTAAAGTATATCTCATTCTACAAGGTTGGGCACATAAACCTCTATTACCACTTCTACCACCTAAAAATGATGACATTAGACACTGGCCAGAATAACAATAACATAAAGCTCCATGACCAAATACTTCAACGTTCATATCATGATTAAATCTGTGAATATTAGTAGTAATATTTTTAATTCTATCTATTGGAACTTCTCTTGAGAGATTAACATTACTATAACCATTTTCACATAACCATTTAACAAAAGAATAATCATAGATAGTCATTTGTGTAGAAGCATGTAACTCTAAATTAGGCATCAAACTATTGATGATACATCCAAGACCAATATCCTGAATAATAACAGCATCCACACCATGAGAATATAAATAGAAAACATAATCAACAACATCAACAATTTCACTCTCACAAATAGATATATTAACAGTAACAAAAACCTTAACATTATATTCATGACAAAAGTTAATAGCCTCCTTTAATTCATCATAATTAAAATTATCAGCAAAATATCTGGCACCATACTTATTTCCAGATAAATACACATAATCAGCACCACTAAATACAGCTGCAGATAAAGTCTTCATAGAACCTACAGGTGCAAGTATTTTACATTCATTATTCAAAAATAATCTCCTCCCAAAAAACATCTTTACTTTATTATCTTTTTATTTAATTATATAAAATAAATTAAGATGAAAAAATAAACATATTGATATAATAAAATTCTTTGGAGAAAATATATGTACATAGTATTAGAAGGAATAGATGGAGTAGGAAAAACAACACAAACAGAAAAACTAAAAGAATGGTTAGAAAAACGTGGATTTAGTGTAAAAACAATAGTAGAACCAACAGATTCAGATATAGGTAAAATAATACGGGAAGAACTATTAAAACCAGAAGCAACATCTGATACAAATCAACAAATGTTAGCACTACTATTTGCAGCCGATAGATTAACTCTAAAAGATGAGATAAATCAAGTAAAAAATAATCAACAAAAAATATTAATAAGTGACAGATCATTCTACTCCAGTATAACCTACCAAAATTCCACAACAATAGAACCTGAATGGATTTATAAGATAAACAAACATACACCACGACCAGATTTAACAATAATATTAGATATTGATGAAGATGAAGCTTTAAAACGTTGTGATAAAATAGATACGTTTGAAAACAAGGAATTTCTTGAAAAAACAAGGGAGAACTATTTAAAATTAGTAAAAACTGAGAAAAATATTGTAAAAATAGATGCAACACCTACAGAAGATGTAGTTCAAGATGAAATCCGTAATCAAATCATAAAATATTTAAAATTATGATATTTTTTTTAATAAAAAGAAAAAAGGAGTAATTCTCCTTTACATATTTAAACGTTCCTTCATAATATCTACAAGATAATTAATAGCATCGTTTATATCATATAATGTTCCATGGAACTGAGGACCTTCATCTGATTGTTTAAGTTGAATATTAAATTTATTCACAGTTTCCTTAATTTCACTTACATTTGGTCCAGGAGGAAGTGTAACATCCACAACATGTTTTGCTGCTTCTCTTAAATCCTCAAGTTCACCTTCAAATAATAGAAGACCTTCCCTTGTTTGTAACATATTTAAATGATACTTTGAAATCATTTCATCAACTTGTCTTGGTTGCATACCAGACAATACCCTCATTGTATGTTTAGCACACATAAATAACATCCACCTATTTTTAGTTATTTTCCATATATTCACGAGCAGGAGCTAATCTTTCAATTAAATATTTGCTTACAGTATTTTTCAAGTCCATTGGATGTAAATCTTCATTTTCATATGTTTGAATCAATTCTTCTTCTGTTAATTCAAGATTTCCACCAAATTTTTCAGGTCTTTCAATTAAAATTTTTTCATGAGTATCAAATATGTAATAATGAGCAATTTCCATAACAGGATTGTCCTCAGAAACACCTATTGGACAGAAACTTTTATTTATCTTATTTTTAATTTCTTTAGGAGTATCATCTATTGCAATGAAGTTACCTTTACTACTTGACATTTTATCAGATCCATCAGTTCCATGAATCAATGGTATATGAATACATACAGGAGGACGATATCCTAATCTTGGAAGTATTTCTCTTGCTAACATGTGAATTTTTCTCTGTTCCATTCCACCAACAGCAATATCTGCATCTAAATCATGAATATCTAATGCTTGCATAATTGGATAAAGTGTCTGAGCAACATCATGTGTTTCATTTCTTGAAACAAGTGCCATACTACGTTGTGCTCTTTGAATTGTAGTGAGTTTAGCAGCTTTAAATACTTCTGTAATATATTCTGGTGTCATACGATCTGAACCAAGAATAAAATTAGTATCTTCACTTAAACCTAATGCTTTAAAACATTTAATATTGTATTTTGCAACTTCATTTAATTCATCTAATGTACCTTTATTATTAAGATAAGCATGTAGGTTAGCAATAAATATGGTGATTTTAAAACCAGCATCTTGTAATGTTTTCATTTTCTTAATTGTTAATGCATGACCTAGATGAACTTTACCTGATGGTTCAAATCCCACATATGCTCTTTTTTCATCTTTTTTTAATAATTCTTTTAATTCTTCAACTTCTATAATTTCTGCTGTGTCTTTTGAAATATTTTCAACAGATGCATCTATATCCATTTATGTTCCTCCAACTCTTAGTAAATATATATTATATTAATATGTATGTTCTATCTTTTATTTTTATAACATTAATTTCTTCACCAATATTGAATCTTTCCATTGATTCATGTTTTTTCAAGTCAACTGTATCATAATTATCAGGGTCAAGAACTTGAATATCTGTTGGTGTGATGTTTGTAATTGTGGTTTGTCTTATATCGTTTGGTGTGGCAATTTTCTTTATTTTATCATATTCTTTCCAACTAATAGATTCATCCTCATATGTGTGAATATTCCTACCAACAAATTTATGACTTCCAATCTTTTTAATTTCTAAAATCTTATTATCATATTCAATAAAGTCATTTCTATGAAATGATGGTAATCTAACAGAAAGCCAAGAACGATACAAATCCTTACTCTTTGATTTATCATGACCTACAATTTTACGTGACTCTGTTATATGTCCACCAAACTGTTTTTGCATATTTATTGCAATTTTATGAGCTGCATTATAAGAGCCTACCTCATAATCAATACCTTCCTTTAGAACTATACGTTCTGTCACATAGGCTAATTTATTAGTCTTAGAAATTCTTTGTATTTCATTTGAAATGAAAAGATCAGCTTCCTCTATTTCAGATTCTTCTAATTTTCTATCATCAGCACGTAGTTGTATCACTGCCTCATAATATCCAGAATAAAACTTACTACAATCAGAACAAACACCCTTTTCAACCTTTACCTCTATTGGGTATTTCTTTTCTATTGGCTCACCTATGATATTTCCAGATACATGTAATATACAATCATATACAGTACCTCTATTATTTGTTATTTGCGTTTCTATCACTGGATTTAGTAGTTTAGGATTTATTTCAATATCTTTTTGTATTGCATCATTAATAATTTCATCATCATAGTAACCAGTTTGAACCCATTTATCATGTTTTAATGTGGCACCACAATGTGAACATACTGTGAATGTTGCATATTCTGGAACTTCTACGAGTTCAAATTCCTTAAGAAAACATTCTTTACATAATCCATCATATAATTTTTCTTCACTATTACAAAGTAAACAAAACATGTAATCACTCTAAATTTATTTATTTCTACTGAAAAAATTTTCTTCAAATAAAAAAAAAGTTCTATATTGAGGAGATAAATCTAAAAAAAGGATTATAATAGAATAATACTATTATAATGATTTTAATGGTGCTCTTGCTCCACAAGCACTACATTTTAACATGTCAATACGATCTTCACGTATAATAACAGTATCTGGTCTGTTACATTCATGACACATTACAAAGTTATCCACATATTCTTTTACACGGTCATTTATTACATAATGTGTGAATTTACCTTGAAGTATAGCTCTATTTCCTTCAACATTTCCAGAAGTACCTAATTCTCTTAGTAAATATTTAAGTACGTGTTGTGGATCTCTGTTTAATGTTCTTGAAACATCACCAAAGTTTTTAATAATTGTACGATTTCCCTGAATAACAGAGTATCCTTTAGGTACTTTAAATCTTTTTGCTTCAAATATTTTATCTGGTAACTGTTCATATGCTTGATCTAGTAATTTTTCATATTCTTTAAATTCTGCATTTTCTTTTGCCATTATATGTCCTCGTCTTTAATTTTTTTTAAAATGAAATTATAATATTGATTAAATAAAACTCAGATTATATTATACATATCCTTAAGATATGGTATTATTTTTTTATTAGTATAATATAATTATATAAATACGTATTATTTAATTTTGTTATGCTACTTTATAATGGTCTGATGTTGGCTCATAAATAACACCCTTACTTTTGAGCATATTAATTACCTCATCAACCTTCTCTTCACCAACATTGTATTTATCTGCAAGTTCAGCATAAACAATATTTTTAGGAGCACTTCCCTCATATTCATCAGATAATTCCTTAATAACATCAATAATAATATTTATCTTATCTCTCTCAGATTTTGATGTTCTTCCTTCAACCTTATCAATATCTACTTTTCCAGTATCAGGATCATATCCCACTTGTTTCATACAATCTTCTTGTAATTTTATTGCACGTTGAGCATCTTCTTTTAATACTTCATTACTTAATCTAATACGTGCACTAGCTTCTGCTAAACGTACAAGAGCTTCTAATTGACGAGCAGTAATTGGTACTGGGGATTCCTCATCAATTGCACCACTACGCATAGTTACATAGAAGTCTTGCAATACTTCTGCAGCTTCTTTTGTTAATGTAGGTTGTACACTTTTACGTGCATATGCAATATATTTTCTCATAAGTTCTGGTTCAATAACATAGGGGATTGTACTGTCCTGATGGATTTTTAATATATGGCCTGCAAGGTCATGGTCACGTTCAGCATTTGGTTTATCTTCAATAATGAATATTAAATCAAAACGTGAAAGAATTGGTGAAGGTAGATCTATTTGTTCAGCAATAGATTTGTATCTGTCAAATCTACCAAATTTTGGGTTTGCAGCAGCAAGTACACTACAACGACTGTTAAGTGTTGCCATAATTCCTGCTTTTGCAATGGATATTGTTTGCTGTTCAAGAGCCTCGTGTATTGCAGATCTATCTTCTTCTCTCATTTTATCAAGTTCGTCTACACATACATTACCCTTATCACCAAGTACAAGTGCACCTGCTTCTAAACTCCAACCTCCAAGATCATCACGTACAGCTGCAGCAGTAAGTCCAACACCACTGGTACCTTTACCACTCGTATATATTCCACGAGGTGCTAATTTTGAAACATATTTTAATATCTGAGATTTACCAATACCAGGATCTCCTACTATTAGAATATGCATATCTCCCCTAATATGGGTTTTATCTTCGAGAACCTTTGCAGTTCCCCCAAATAATTGGAATGCAATAGCTTCTTTAACTTCAAAATAGCCTCTAATAGAAGGTGCTGTTGATTCAATGATTTTCTGATAGATATCAGGAGACTTTGCAAGTTCAATAATCTTTTCTTCATCTTCTTCATCAATATGTAACTCTTCAAATTCCTGTTCAAGAGGTTCAATATAATTTCCATAGATAAAATTATTAAATCTTTTAGTTCTTTCATCACGTTGAGTTTTAAGAGTACCTGTAATTCTAACTTTATCTCCTGGAGCTAATGTATCAACAAGATCATCTTCTAGTATTATGTTAATCTGTCTTGGCTGATCTCCTCCTGAAAGATTTTCAAGAGGTTCTTGTAACTTAACAGTTTGTGTATCCATATATCTAGATTCATCTTGAACTAATCTAAATGATCTTCCACCACATTCCTGACATACTGCTGGTTCATGTATGATATTTGATTTCTGTTCTACTTCATGCATTCTCATACAACTTCTACATTCAAAAACAGCACTCATTATTCTTGGATGAATTTCATCAGTTTTACGAACAATTCCATCTACTGCTATGAATTTACCAATAAATTCACTACGTAAAAATCTTAATGGAATGTTGTTTCTCACATTTTTAAATCTAACATTTAATTTTGCATTTTTTCGTTGTGGATCTATATTTACTATTGATTTTGTTGCAGCTTCAAGTGTTTCATCTGGTTTTTCAATTAATAAATCTGCAGAATCAGGGTCAAACATTTCTAATTCATTATAATCTACTACAACAGATTTTTCCTCTGGAAACATATCAAGTACAGCAAATACTTCGTCCTTACAACGAGTACTAAAAAATTCTTCAAGTTTTAATGTTGAGGATGGTGTTAAATTTTTTCGATTTTCGCTTCTCGTTGTCATATGATATTAGTTTATTTGTGTTATTATTTTTATATTTAATAGTGGTGTTTTTTATAAGACAACTTTTTTTTACATAATAATTATTAATACTTTTAATAATAAAAAAATATACTAGAGATAAAATAACTAAGAATAATATATTATTAGATTAGAGAGGTTTTTTATGAAAAAATCAAGGTTAAGACTTTTTAAAACAACTTCTTTAACAATTTCTTTAATTGGTATAATTTTAATTTTATTAACTATTGGTGTAGTTGGATATATCATAGTGACAGATGTAACAAATTCTGTTTCCACAACTGTAAATAGTGGTTCTGCATATGATAATTTAACTCAGTTAAAATCAGATTATAATAATTTATCACAGAAATATTCGGCTTTAAATGAACAGTTAGGAACTCATGCTGAAAATAATGTTAAAACTAATTATAATGAAGGTAAATTGAAATTATCTGAATTAAATGAAACTATTAATTCAATAGAAAGTGATATTAATAAAGGTGCTTCTGATAAAATAATCAGTAGTGAAATTAATCAAGCAAAAGAAGATATAAAAGAAGCTGAAGAAGTGTATAATAATATAACTGCATCTAAGTAGTTGTGCTTCTTCAAATTATTTTTTTTATTAACTATTTTTTACTACCTCTAAATCCACGTGCAATAACATACATTTCAGCACTACGTTTACGTGAAGAGTTAGGCTTTGTTGTTTTTACATTTCTAAATTTTTTCTTTAGATTCTTAATTATTTCTTGATATGCTTCTCCTTGAAAAGCTTTCATAATAAGATTTCCATTATTTTTTAGAATATTATCTATAATTTCAATTACAGCCATTGAAAGATCGTATGCTCTAAAATTATCAATATCTTTAATTCCTGTAAGTTTTGGTGCAGCATCAGATAATACTACATCTGCTTTTCCATCAATTAATTCAATAATAATATCCTGTGTTTCTTTTGTAGTAAAATCTCCTTTAACTCCAGTGTATGCTTCATGATCAATTGGCTTAATATATTCAAGATCAACACTAATAATCTGTCCTTTTCCTTCTTCACCAATAGTTTCAGCAACAACTTGGCTCCATCCACCAGGTGCTGCTCCTAAATCAACTACATTATAATCTGGTTTTAGTAAACTGTATTTCTTATCTAATTGTTTTAATTTATATGATGCACGTGAACGATAATTTTGTTTTTTAGCTAATTTATAATAATGTTCTTTATCATGTTTTGCTTTCCATCTGCTCATATTAATTACCTCCTAAATTGTGAAAAATCTAATGCTTTACATGTTGGTTGTCCTACCTTGATTATTTGAGCATCTACATTTGAATCTTTTATTTCAAGTAACATGACTGTAGGATCACTAAGGCGTGGTTGTGTTGGACTTCCAGGATTTAGAAGTAGTATATCATCTATTTGTTTAATTAATGCTTGATGTGTATGTCCACTAATTAAAATATCCACATTTAATTCTTTAGCTTTGTAATATAGTTGTTGTTCATCACCTTTAGGATATACCACTCCGTGTGTTAGGCCTATTGTTAGGTTATCAATGGATAATATTTCGTATTCATTTAATTCAATATTACCATCACAATTTCCACATACTGCAGTTACTGGTGCAATTTCTTCAAGTTTCCTAATAACACCAGGTGTTTCAACATCTCCTGCATGTAATATTAAATCAACACCTTTAAATACTTCAAAAACCTTTTCTGGAATTTCATATGAACGTGATGGTATATGTGTATCTGATATAACGCCTATTAACATAAAAACATAAACTCCATATTCTTTAATTATACTCTTTTTAAAATAAAATCTATTAATTAATAGTTATATTATTCTTTAATAATTTACTTATTCCATGTTTACAATTACTTTCCATTGAAAAAAATATTAATATTTATATAACCTATTCAAATATCATTTTATATAATAATTTATTTGGAAAAAATATATACTATTTCTATTTGAATAAATTTTTTCTTGAAATAAAAGTGTTAAATATAATCTTTCATTATTATTAATTAAATAAAAAAAGGAGATAGAATATGAGTGAATTAATTATTTGTGAAAAACCTAAAGTGGCTGAAAAAGTAGCTAAAGCTTTATCTGATTCACCAGTAAAAAATTCATATAAAAGAGTACCATATTATGAGTTTACAAATGGAAATGGAACAAAAATTACCGTATTATCTGCAGTGGGTCATTTATTTTCATTAAAAGCAAAAAATAAAAAGGATAAACGTTTATTTGATGTTGAATGGGTACCTTTAAGTGAAACTGATAAATCAAAAAAATATGTTAAAAATTATATAGATACTATAAAGAAATTCTCAAAAGATGCAGATAGATTCATACATGCATGTGATTATGATACAGAAGGAACATTAATAGGATTTAATGCTCTAAGATATATCTGTGGAGAAGATAGTATTGATAAATCATTTAGAATGAAATTTTCAGCTTTAACAAAAAAAGACTTAATAGAATCATATTCAAATGCATATCCATTAAAAGAAGATAAATCATGGGTAGATAGTGGAGAAACACGTCATGTTCTTGATTTCTTATTTGGAGTAAATATCTCAAAATCAATGACAGACTCTGTGTTGAATGTAACAAATAGATATGTTCAATTATCTGCTGGACGTGTACAAACACCAACACTTGCAATACTAACAGAACGTGAAAAGGAAATACAAAAGTTCATACCAGAACCTTACTGGCTAATAAAAGCAAAACTTCAAAAATCAATAGTAGCAGATCATAAGAAGGGTAAAATCTTTGATAAAAAGGAAGTAGATGCAATTCTTAAAAATTGTAAAGGAAAGGATGCTACAGTAGAAAAAATAACCAATAGAAAAACTAAAAAAGATTTACCAGTACCATTTGAATTAGGAACATTACAATCAGAAGCATATGCACAATTTGGTTTTACTCCACGTAAAACACAACAAATAGCACAAAATCTCTATGTTGAGGGATACACATCCTATCCAAGAACATCATCACAGAAACTTCCAGAATCCTTAGGACTACCAAATATACTTAGTCAACTATCTAAACATCCAAAATATAAGGATAAGATAAGTCAACTAGAACAACCATACAAACCACATGAAGGTAAAAAAACTGATGAGGCACATCCTGCAATACATCCAACAGGAACATTACCTAAGGACATATCTGAGGATTATCAGAAGATTTATGATCTTATAACATATAGATTTATCAGTATATTTGGTAAACCTGCAGAAATGGAATCTATAAAAGTAGAATTAGATATTGGCGGAGAACCATTCTCATTTTCAAGACAAAGAATTTCCAAGGAAGGATGGTTAAGTTTAGATCCATATCAGTATAAAAAAGTTAAAAATGAGGAATTCCCAGAGATAAAAGAGGGTCAAACAACTAAAGCTAAAGTAGCTAGTGAAGAAAAAGAAACAAAACCACCTGCAAGATATAATCAAGCATCAATTATAAGGGAACTTGAAAAAAGAGGTTTAGGAACAAAATCCACAAGGGCAAACATAGTTTCAATATTATATACTAGAAAATATGTTGAAGGTAAAAAAATAGAAGTTAGTCAACTTGGTCAACAAATAATAAATACTCTAGAAAAATATTCTGAAAGAATTACTAGTGAACAAATGACTCGTGAATTTGAAACTGACATATCTAATATTAAGGAAAATGAAATTACAGAAGCAACTGTGATTGAAGATGCTAAAAAAGAGTTAAATGGAATTCTTGATTCTATTGATGATAATATTGAAGATATTGGTAAGGAATTATATGGTGCATATGAACAAAGTCGTGTAGTTGGAAAATGTGGTTGTGGTGGTAACTTAATAATAATTTCATCACCACGTGGTGGAAAATTCGTTGGATGTTCTAATTATCCAGATTGTAAGAAAACATATTCATTACCAGCAGGTGCTAATGTTCTTAAAACTACATGTGAAAAATGTGGACTACCACTAATTTCATATGGAAAACCTAGACAAAGAGCATGTCTAGATTTTGAATGTGCAAATGGTGGACAAAAATCAACAAATGATGTTGTTGGTGAATGTCCTGATTGTGGTAAAGATCTAATAAAAAGAATGGGTAGATTTGGTGAATTTATAGGATGTACTGGTTTTCCTAAGTGTAGATTCACATCATCCATCGATGACTTTGAGAAATCTAAGAAAGAATCAGAGAAGAAAGATTAATATAAGAATATAATACTTAGAATGAATAAATTTTCTAGGTATTAACACTCCTTTTTTTTAATTATTTGAAATAATTTCATATAAATGTTTTAGTATGATAAGTGTACCTTCTTTATTTAAGTGTTTATCATCACTTTGTTGTTGTGATGAATAGATACATGCCGGACATCCATTATCACAATCACAATCTCTAACTAATTCATAAGACATTTTAACAATATCTTTAAATAATTTATATGCTTTATTTGTTAATCCAACACCACCTTCAAATCCATCATATATGAATATTGTTGCATTTAATGTGTCTTCATGCATATTTTTAGTTACACCACCTAAATCATATGTATCACACATTACATGGAACGGAGCAACAGAAAGCATGACATTTTCAACACCTTGAAGACATCCCATAAAAACGTCCTTAAATTTTTCACTTGTAACTAGTGTTTCTTCTAAGTGTTGTCTTATATCATAGGGTATTGTAAACCAGAAACCCTTAGTTTTAAAATTCAGTGGTGGAAGATTTAATTTCTTTGATGATGAAATTTTACTAAATGTAATTGTATTGTATCTATCATACTTCTCAGTAACATTTAAACTACCATAACTAAGTTTAATATCTCCAATATTCTCTTCTTTTTCTTTTTTCAATAGTTTAACATCGACTTCTTTCAATGCTTGAGTATAGTAATTTAGATTTTTTTTCTTTACATACACACGACGTTCTTGTATGTCTAGTTTTCTTACAAGATATGTTTCACCATTATGTATTAAAACAGCATTTTCATGTGCTTCTCTAAATGCTTGTTTTTCACTCATTTCTTCAAGGAATTTATGGTCATTGAATACTTTATATGGTTCTGAACGAACATCACTTAGATTTACTTCAAAATTTGGTGATTTATCTTGTTTTAATAATTCAATATCATTATAAACCCACTGATTATCTTTGTATTTAACAATACCTTCAGTTTCTAAATCACTAATTTCATCAATAACAATACCTTCATCATCGAATCCAAAACTTTCAATTTCACCTAATTTTAGTGGAATTTCATATGCTGCACATTTAAGATGTCCTCTTAGTATTTGCTGATTGTTTAAGTCGATTATTGCATGTTCATGTGTTTTATTGAAGAATACTTCTGGATGTTTCATAAAGTATTGATCTAATGGATTTTCAAATGCAAGCATTGTAATAATTGATTCTTGGTTACGTCGTCCAGCACGTCCTGCCTGTTGCCATGTGGATATGAGTGTTCCTGGATATCCTGATATAATAACACTATCTAATGAGCCAATATTTATTCCTAATTCAAGGGCATTTGTTGTTACTATTCCCTTAATTTTACCAGATTTAAGATCATCTTCTATTTTTTTTCTCTCATCAACTGTATATCCTGCTCTATATGCAGTTATTTTATTGCATAATTCTGGTTTTTCAGATTTTAATCTATCCTTTGCTCTAAGAGCAATGACTTCTGCCATTTTACGTGATATTTCAAAACATATTGTTTGTAAATCATTTTTTAAGTATGTGTTAAATAATTTTAAAGTATCTTGGTGTATTGATGGTTTTTTCTTTGATTCAAGAGCATATGGATTAAAGAACATGAAATATTTCTTACCTGATGGTGATCCATTATTATCCACTATTTTAAATTTAAGTCCTGTTAGTTTTTCACTAAATTCCACGGGATTTGCAAGTGTTGCAGTTGATATAATAAATTGTGGATTTGAACCATAGTATTTACAGATTCTTTTTAATCTTCTTATTAAAAATGCCATATTTGAACCAAACACACCTCTATACTGGTGTGCTTCATCTATTATGATGTATTTAATATTTTCGAAGAATCTTTGCCATTGTTTATGCCATGGAAGTATTAGATGTAGTTCATAGGGATTTGTTATAACAAGTCGTGACTTTCTTTTTATTTCGGGTCGTTTTGATTTGGGTGTATCTCCATCATATTTTTCAGGATATATCTCTAAATCATATTCTTTATCAATATTTAATAAGCTCTTTAATTGGTCATTAGCCAATGCCTTTGTTGGATAAATATATAGTGCAGTATCTTGTTTATTATTAGTTAAATCTTCTAGTACAGGTAGTGTGAATGATAATGTTTTTCCACTTGCAGTGGGTGTTGTTATTATTACATTTTCATTGTTTCGAACATGTTTTAGTGCTTCATATTGGTGTGTGTAGAGTTTAATATGGTGTTCTTTAAGATATCTACTCAATGGTTGGGGAAGTTTAACATCTTCTGTTGTATATCTTGCATGTCTTGGAGGAATTTCTTCTATATGTTCAATTCTATCTCTAAACCATTTCTTGTTTTTGAAATATGTGAGTATGTCTGTTATCATTCTTTTTAACTACCTTTATTTTTTAATTTTTTTTATTCTTTAAAATTATATTTATTATTACTATCTGATTTTTGTATTTTAATAAATTAAGTAATTAACCATAGATAAAAAAAGAATGGATTTAGTTATACGTACTATTTTTTGATAATATGTATATTAATCTATTTTTTGGAGTATATTCTGATTTGGTTAATTTTTAATATTTTATTTTATAATATAGTCTATTAAAATTTTTTTTTATTTTTAAAATCTATGTTTGTCCTGTTATTTCTACTTTGTTTAGTTAAATGGATATTTTTTATAATTTAAGTATATTTTTTTATTTATTAATTTATTTTTTTAAGTAATTTGTATTTTATATGTTCTTTTAGGGCTGTATATTTCTCTATTTATTTTTCTAGTGTTTTATTATTCTTAATATAATTTATATATTATTTTGTTAGTGGATTTTTATTTTATATTGTTTTTAAAAATCTTATTTTTTTTAAACTATTTTTTATAAATTTAAATATATCTTTAAACTTAAATCTTTATAAGGATATTTTTTTGATTGATATAAATAAACAATCTAAATTAATATAATAATATTCTCGTTAGATACAGTTTATAATCTGAATTAAAGAAATTTATCAAAATTGACAAATAGTATCCTATTATTCTATCTATATTGGAGGTAAAAAAGGAGAATTAACACATGGACAATAAAAATTTAGCAATCAAAATAGCGCCTTTCATAATCGCGATATTACTAGTATTAGCAGTTTTTGCAGTTAGAGCAGAAACAATTAATCTTGGAGGAATCACCAATTCCAGTCAAAAAGCACTATATCAAGATGATAGTGGAATGCCGTATTTTACTGAGATAGACTCATATTATAATTATCGTTTAACTGAGAATTATTTAAAAAATGGACAACTTGGTGATACGGTTGTTAATGGAACGTCATGGGATTCGTTGTCAACGTCTCCTAATGGTCGTGAAGTTAATTATCAACCAATAATAGTTATATTAGCAGCTTTAGTATATAAATTCGTTAATATGTTTGGATCTGTGTCTTTAACACAGGTAGCATTCTGGCTAGGTCCAATTATAGGATCACTGGCTGTATTACCAGCATTTTATATTGTTAGAAGAGCTACTGGAAATACTTGGGGAGCAATAGTAGCAGGTGTAATTGCAGGAGCAGCACCAGCATACTTCTCACACACATATGGTGGATTTTTTGATACAGATATGTTCAATGTTCTATTGCCGTTAATGATAGTAGTATTCCTAACTGAAAGTGTTTATGCATCAAAACCATTATTTAAGGGTTTATATGCTGGAATAGCATCGTTATTCCTAGGTTTATTTGCTCTGTCATGGAGTGGATATACATACATGGTATTATTAACATTTGGTACATTGATTTTATTCATACCTATTAGCTATATTATGGATAAAAAAGATGGAAAGGATTTATCAAATAAAAAGCAATGGCTTAAAAACAATCCTGCAACATTACCACTTGTAGTATTTATTATACTATCAATAATTATTCTTGCATTAACAGTAGGTTCTTCAATGTTTGAATCAATTACAACTGTTCTTGGTTCAGCAACAAGCTTACAAAGTGCAACTGCAGGTACAGCATATCCTAACGTATATGTATCTGTAGGGGAACTTCAAATTCCACAAGTTATTGATGTAGCAAATCAAAGTGGTGGATTATTCTCATTATTATATGCAGTTGCTGCATTATTCTTAATGGGATATGTATTAAGAAAAAAACCAGTAAACAAAGATAAAAAAGACGAAACTGAAGAAAAAACAGAAACAATTGAGGATAAAAAGCCTAGAAATAGGAGATACACTCCTAAAACTAAAAAAGCTGAAGAAGTTATGCATCATGAAGATGTATTTAAACCAGGAAGATATGAATTAACATCAAAAGAAAAATATAATAACTTATTCCTATATGTTCTTACATTACTTTGGATTCTTGGTATAGCAATAATGTTAACACAAGGTACAAGGTTTATAGAACAATTTGCAGTACCAGTAGCACTGTTATCTGGTCTGTTTGTAGGAATCATGGTTAAATATATCGATTTAAAAACTGAAAATTATTCATATGTAGCATTAATTGCAGCAATACTTGTATTGTTAGCAGTGGTAAGTCCATTATATGCAGATCATTTAGCTTCTTCCCAAGCTGTGGGAAGTACAAACGATGATATGTACAATACATTAACATGGATTAAAGCAAATACATCACAAGACACTGTACTTGCATCTTGGTGGGACTTTGGTCACCTATTCACAGCAGTTGCTGACCGTCAAGTAGTATTTGATGGGGGTTCACAGAATAACATGAGAGCCTATTGGATAGGTAATGCCCTAACATCAACAGATGAGGCAAAATCTGCAGGTATTTTAAGAATGCTTGCAAACAGTGGAGAAGATGCATCTAATACATTAGATTTATATACAAATAATACAGAAAAAACTGTAGAAATATTAAATGCAATTTTACCAATGGATAGAACAGAAGCAAATTCAGCATTAACTGGTACTTATGGCTTATCACAACAAGAAGCTAACTCAGTACTTGATTTAACACATCCTGCAAAAGTAAAACCTGTAAACTTAATATTAAGTTCGGATATGCTTTCAAAAGCAGCATGGTGGTCATACTTTGGTTCATGGGACTTTAAAAACCAAAATTCAACACATTACTCATATTATCCATCTCAAAGTAATATTGAAAACATTAATGGAAGAGAATTTACATTAGGTATGGATAATGGTGTTATAGGAGTAAGTTCACCAACCAATGAAACAAATGGTAGTACAATGACATTTGCATATGTGGATCAATCAAAACTAAATAAAAGTTTAAATATGTCCACACTAGAAGATAAACAACGCATGTCTAAAGAATTATCAGATGGTACTGGAAATACATTACTAAAACCACATAAATTAATTGTTGTAGAAAACAATCAATTAACAGAAAAAATAGTTAACAATAACAGTAACATGTCTATTATGGCTATACATCAAAACGATGGTTCATATTTCACAGTATTATTTGATTCACATTTAGAAGAATCATTATTCACAAAACTATACCTTAAAAGTGGATTAAATGTGACAAGATTCAACATGACACATTCAGAACCAGGAATAAGTGTATGGGATGTATCTGAATATGCAAATACAACTGCCAACAGTACAACAAATTCAAGTACTAATGGTACAAATGTTCAAACAAATACTTCAACTTAAACCCCTCTTTTTTTTTTATTTTTATGATTCAAAGACTAGAATAATGTATTGATATATTAATTTTTTAATGAAATTTTGAGCTTGTAAAAAGTAGATACTCTTTTTTTATAAAACTATGATTTAACTATTTATATAATAACTTATAGAATTATTACCAAATGAATAAGGTTATGGAGATATTATTTTGAAGACACTTTCAGACATTTCAGAATCTGTTTTAATTCCTACTAATTCTTCACTGGATAAACTTCTTGGTGGAGGTATAGAAAAAGGATGTATTACTCAGTTTTATGGACCTCCTGGTTCTGGAAAAACTAATATTGCATTGAAAATATTATATGAAGCTACAAAAAATGGAT
This sequence comes from Methanosphaera sp. DEW79, assembly GCF_003266085.1. Taxonomy (NCBI): domain Archaea; kingdom Methanobacteriati; phylum Methanobacteriota; class Methanobacteria; order Methanobacteriales; family Methanobacteriaceae; genus Methanosphaera; species Methanosphaera sp. DEW79. The sequence continues at coordinate 22,708 of NZ_MUZW01000020.1, forward strand.
CTAAGGCAATATATATGGATACTGAAGGTGGATTATCTTTAGAGAGAATACAACAAATAGCGGGAACTGATTTTGGTTCTATATCTAAGAATATTTATATTTTAGAGCCAAAATCCTTTGATGAACAAATATTGGATATTCAAAATATTGAAGACATATTAAAAAAAGACAAATCTATTGATATGTTAATAATAGATTCAATAGTAGCATTGTATAGGGTAGAGGATGGAGATCCTTCAGAAATAAATAAGAGATTGGGTCGGCTAATGGCAAAATTATTGAGATTAAGTAGGGAATATAACGTAGCAATTGTTATTACTAATCAAATATATTCTCCATTTGATTCTGATGATTTAATAATAGAACCTATTGGTGGTACAGTTTTAAAATATTGGAGTAAAATAATAATTGAAATAGAAAAAAGTGTAGATTCTCTAAAAAGAACAGCTACATTACAAAGACATAAAACTAAAGCACCAGGTCAATCAATAAAATTTGAAATTATTGATAGAGGAATTATATAATTAAGAAATAGGGAGTAGAATTATGGTTTTTAAAAAGAAGGAAAAAAGAGTTCCAAGTGGATTTAACACAATAAATGAATTCTTTGATTACTTATATAAAAAAGAAGATTTAATTTGGATGGGACAAAATACTAATCATTTACAAAAGGATAAAGGTATAGAAGATGCATTAATTGCTGGAGCTAAAAAAAGAGATTATTGTAAATATCCACCACCTGAAGGTTTTCCAGAACTTAAAGAATTAATTCTTAAAGATTTAGAATTAGATCCTAATTTATTTGATGTACAAGTAACTGCAAGTGCAACAGAATCTCTATATCTTGCTATAAGTACATCATTATATCATGTAACAAATACAATAGCATCAGATCCAGGATATTTAATTATTAATAACTTCTGTAATAGATTTGGAAATCATGTAAAGGAAGTACCAATATATAATGAGGAATGTGGTTATAAATTAACACCAGAACTTATTAAAGAAAATATAGATATGGAAACAAAATTAATTGTATTAATTGATCCATTAAATCCAATAGGAACAGCATATACTAAGGATGAAATAAAAGAAATTGCAGAAATTGCAAAAGAAAATAATATAATTGTATTACATGATATAACATACAAAGACTTTGCAAGAGATCATACTCTTGTTGCAAAATATGCTCCAGAACATACAATTACAATATATAGTTTTTCTAAAATATTTGGAATGGCAGGTTTAAGAATAGGGGCAGTAATTAGTTCTCCAGATTTAATGAGACCAATAAGAGCTAGTGTAATAAACGATCTTGGAACAAATTCATTAGCACAAGAAGCAGGTATAGCAGGACTACATAGTAAATCATCATGGATTGAAGATATAAAAGAAACATGTTTCAAAAATCAAGAACTTATTAAAGAAGCTGTTGATGAAACACCTGGTGCTTTTCTACCAGTATATCCATCAGATGCAAATATGATGGTAATAGATATTTCACAAACTGGTGTTAAACCAGAGGATCTATCAGAGTATCTTCTAGAAGAAAAAAATATCTTTGTAAGAGAAGGAAATTATACAAGTAAACGCTTTGGAGATAGATACATACGTGTAAGTTATTCCATACCTACAAGTGAAGTTATGGAATTTAGGAATGAATTTAAAAATGCAATATTAACATTACAAAGAAAAAATAAAAAATAAGAAAAAATAAGGAATTAGTTAAGAAGTATTTCTTTCTTCTAATTCACTTGGATTAACTACTTCTACATCCGGAACTTCTTTAGATTCATTATCCTTTGAAATTTCAGATTTAGATATGTTCAATAATAAATAGTCTCCTACTTCAGAAACCATTTCAGGAGTTATTTTAAAATTAACTTTTCTTAAACTAAGTTCATTAGGATTAATAGTTATTTCAGAAATAGTATTTTCTTTAAGATTAATATCAATATCTTGAATTTTACCAATTTCATTAGCATTATCATCTAATACTTTTTTACCAATTAGTTCCGATATTTTCATGTAGTGTTCCTCTAAATAATTTTTTTTATATAATAATATTGATTTTCTTATTAAAATAATCTTTTGTTTTATTAATTTTTAAATAAATAATTTAATTGTATGACTAATAAAAAGGAGGAGAATAAAAGATGCAGGAAGCGTGTAGATTAATAATAGAAGAAGCATTAAGTAGAAATATAACTACAAAGAAGGATTTAGAAAAACTTAAAATTCAAACATGTAGAGACTTAAAATTAAGTGGCTTCATGAGTAATTCTAAAATTTTACAGTATGCAAAACCAGAAGAATTAGAAAGTTTAAGACCAATTCTAATGAAAAAACCAACACGTACAATTTCTGGTGTTGCAATAGTAGCAGTTATGTGTAGGCCACATAAATGTCCACATGGACGATGTAAATACTGTCCTGAGAGTAGCATTGCTCCTCCAAGTTATACTGGTGAGGAACCTGCAGCTTTACGAGCAAGAATGTTCCATTTTCATCCATATGTTCAAACATTCAACAGATTATATCAACTAAAAAATATTGGTCATTCCATAGATAAGGTGGAATTAATAATAATGGGCGGAACATTTGCTTCATGTACTCTTGATTATCAGGAATGGTTTGTAACACAATGTTTAAGGGCAATGAATGATTTTGAAACAGTTAGTAAGAAAATACCAGTAAATCAAAGGGAAATCAAAATAATACCTCCAGAGGATTTCCAATACATACATGATGCACAGAAAAATAATGAACATTCAAAGGTAAGATGTATAGGATTAACATTTGAAACAAGACCAGATTATGCTAAAATGGAAGATATTAATAGAATGTTACAATTTGGAGTAACACGTGTTGAATTAGGTGTTCAAACATTATATAATCATATATATAAACGAGTTGATAGAGGTCATAAAATTCAAGATGTAATAGAGGCAAATCAATTATTACGAGATTCTGGAATAAAAGTTGCCATGCATATGATGCCAGGACTTTTATCTTCATTTAGTAGTGATGTTAACATGTTTAAACGTTTATTTAATGAACCATTATTTTCACCAGACATGTTAAAAATCTATCCATGTCTTGTTACAGAGGGCTCAGAATTCTATGATATGTGGAAAAAGGGCGAATATGAACCATACACATCTCAACAAGCAGTGGATTTAATAGTTGAAGTTAAAAAAATTCTACCAAAATGGGTTAGAACAATGAGAATTCAAAGAGATATTCCAGCAACATTAATTGATGCTGGAGTTAAAAAATCAAATCTTGGAGAATTAGTATATAATCGTCTTGAAGAGGAGGATATTCAATGTCAATGTATTAGATGTAGGGAGGTAGGTCATAAAAAGGCACATGGAATAGAACCTGACTATAATAATATAGAATTACTAAGAACAGATTATGATGTAGTAGGTGGACATGAAATATTTTTATCTATAGAAGATGTGGAAAATGATATTTTAATTGGATTTACTCGTTTAAGAATACCATCCAATAGAGTATTTAGGAAGGAAATTACAAGTTCAAGTTCATTGATTAGAGAATTACATGTTTATGGACAAATGCAGAAAATTGGTAAAAATGATGATAATTTATGGCAACATAAAGGTTATGGTGCCCAATTATTAGAAGAAGCTGAAAGAATAGCAAAAGATGAATATAATAAAAATAAAATGCTAATAATTAGTGGAATTGGTGTAAGAGATTATTATCGTAAATTTGGATATTATAAGGATGGTCCATACATGTCTAAATTCATTTAATTATTCCTTTTCTTTTTATTATTCTCTTTTTATTAAATTACTTATTTATCTATTCTTGAAAAAATAATAAATAGTATAAATAATAATTCATAAAGATAAATATAGTTTAAAAATATTTAAAAACATACTTTTTATAGGTTGTATTATTTTGGAAATAGAAACTTCTGCAAGATTACATTTATCATTAATTGATCTTAATGGATCTGAGGGTAGAATTGATGGTGGTATTGGTATAACACTAAAGAATCCATCATTAATATTAGAGTGTGACTTCAATGATTCTCAAACAGAAATATTATTTGAAGACACAAGATATAGTTATGTGGATGAATATAAATCAAAGATATTAACTGCTTGTAATAATATGCAGGAATATCTTGGAATTAATAATTCCTATAGATTTAGAGTAAAAAAAATCTATCCAATACATCATGGTCTAGGATTGGGAACACAATTACTACTTTCAACTGGACAATTAGTTGCTAAGATTAATGGTGTTGATTTAGATGTTTTTGAAATAGCAAAGATAGTACAACGTGGTGGAACAAGTGGTATTGGAGTACATTCCTTTAATCATGGTGGTTTAATTATTGATGGTGGACATAAAAAAAATATTAAAAAGGATTTTCTTCCATCATCAGCATCGCATGTAGCACCACCACCACTTTTAGTAAGATATGATTTTCCAGAGGATTGGAATATATTAATTGCAACACCTAATTTTAATCAAGGAGTTTCAGGAAGTAGAGAAGTTAATATTTTCCAAGAGTATTCTCCAATAAATTTACATGATGTTGAAAGAATATGTTATATTACTTTAATGAAATTAATGCCAGCAGTATTAGAAAAGGACATTGTAAGTTTTGGTGATGCTATAAATAAGATTCAAACAATAGGATTTAAGAAAATAGAACGGAATCTACAATCACAAAAAGTTAACAATATCATAGAATACATGCTTGATAATGGTATTGAAGGTGCAGGTATGAGTTCATTTGGTCCTACATGTTTTGGTATAACTGATACGAATGTTAAAAGTATGAAAAAAGATCTTCAGGATTTAATGGGTAATGATAGTTTTATAAAAATTACAAATGGAAAAAATGAAGGTTCAAAAATAAGATAGGAGGAAGATTTATGGATAGTATGAAAGGAAAAGTATGGACATTTAGAGATTGTATAGATACTGATGTAATTATTGCTGGAAGATATTTAAGAACATTTAATCCAGAAGATTTAGCAGCACATGTAATGGAAGCTGAAGATCCAGAATTTTCAAGTAAAGTTGGAAAGGGAGATATAATTGTTGGTGGATGGAATTTTGGTTGTGGATCTTCAAGGGAACAGGCACCGGTTGCAATAAAGACAGCAGGAGTATCAGCAGTAATAGCTAAATCATTTGCCAGAATTTTTTATAGAAATGCTATTAATATTGGCTTACCTGTTATAACAGCAGATATTGAAGTGGATGAAGGGGATATTTTAGAAGTAAATATTGAAGATGGAATTATTATAAATGAAACAACTAAAAAAACATTTAAAATTAAGCCATTTGATGCTGAAATGTTGGATATTTTAGAAAATGGTGGTCTTGTTAATCAATATTTAAAAAATAAGAAGGAGGTATAGTTATGGTTTGTCCAGTTTGTGGTGAAGATGAATATGAAATATTAAAGGCTAATGGAAAAAATAATAGACAATTACTAGTTAAATGTGATGAATGTGGACACATATATCATGAAACTGCTCCAGAGGAAGCGCATGAAGTGAAAGTACGTGTTATAATCAGTGAATTTGAAAGATCATGGAAAACTACCATTGATTTATATTCTGATGAATATTTAGAAGTGGGTACTTTATTATATCTTGATGGTAAGGATGTGGAAGTGACTTCTATTGAAAATAATGAGGGAAATAGATGTTATGAATGTCCTGTTATTGATATTAAAACAATATGGGCAAAATCATTAGATACACCTGCACGTATAGGTTTATCAATAGATAATCATGGTACTGTTTTATCTCATAAAATTGAAATTGAAAGGGAATTTACCTTTGCTATAGATGATGTTGGGGAAGTTAATGGTTTAAAATTTAGAATATATGCTTTTAAAACATTGGAAAGAAATATGAGAACGGGTTTTGCTTATGCTAAGGTAATTAAAAGAGTATATGGTAGGTTATTACCACGTAATGATAAATCTAAAGTTAAATATGATTTATCTGAGTATGTTATTAAAACAACAATTAAAGAAAAAGATTATAATTAAAATTTAATATTTTTTGTGATAACATGAAAATATATTTAGAAACACATGGATGTACATTTAATCAAGCAGATACTGATATTATGGCTAATATCTTAGCTAAGAAGTATGATATTGTTTATGATGTAGAAGAAGCTGATGTAATTATACTAAATACATGTTATGTAAAACTTCCTACTGAACAGAAGATGATTACTAAAATTCGTAAATATAAAACCGAGTTTCCAGATAAGAAATTAATTATTGGGGGATGTATGGTTGAAGTTGATGATAAGAGACTTGAAAAATTTGCTGGTGATGATTGCTGGATTGGACCACATAAACTTGATAAAGTGGATGAGGTGGTTGAAAAAGCAATAAATGGTGAAGTAGTACATGAATATGGAAAAACTAGGGCTATTAAAGCTGGTAAGGGTAAAAAAAATTCTGAAAGTTTGGTTCATATTCTTCAAATTTGTGAAGGATGTAATGGTCAATGTACCTTTTGTTGTACAAGAATAGCTCGTGGTTTTTTAATAAGTTATCCAATTGATGTTATTGTTGAGGAAGCAAAAGATGCAGTTGAACATGGTTGTAAAGAATTACAAGTCACTGCTCAGGATACTGCATGTTTTGGTATGGATACTGGTGAATCCTTTGCTGATTTACTAAATAAGTTAGGTGCAATTGAGGGTGATTTTCGTATTCGTGTAGGTATGATGAATCCACAAAGTATTAAAAATCAATTACATGAAGTAATAGATGCATTTAAAAATAATGATAAGATATTTAACTTTGTACATCTACCAATACAATCAGGTAGTCCTAAGGTATTAAAAGAAATGAATAGAAAACATACACTAGATGAATATAAATACATACTTAATGAATTTAGAAAAGAAATTCCTCAAATGTCTCTTGCCACTGATATTATAGTTGGTTATCCAACAGAAACTGAAGAAGACTTTAATCAAACACTAGAATTACTTAAAGAAATAAAACCTGATATTGTACATATATCAAAGTATATGCACAGGCCTGGTGCAAAATCAAATCATCTTAAAGAAATTGATCATAATATTATGAAGAATAGATCACATAGAGTAAATCAAGTAAAAACAGAGGTCATGCTAGAGAAAAATAAAGAATATGAAAATACCATTCAAAATGTTTTAATTACATCTAAGGGATCCTCTGGTGGATATGTTGGCTACACTGATTCATATAAAAATGTAATAGTGGATGAAGCTGAAATTGGTTCATTTATGGATGTAAAAATAATTGAAGGTAAAAGAACATATCTCTTAGCACAAAGAATATAATATGTATAATTAATTAAAAGAGTAAATAAATAAAAAAATAGAAAAGATTTGATATTATGAATTATATAGTATGTCGAAATTGTAAAAGAGTTATTGAGGTTAAGGAAAATACTCCATTAGTCTTTGATAAATGTGAAAATTGTGGACATACCCTTGAATTTGCAGCTGATAATCGTGACTTACAATTTATATTAAATGATGTAGAAGTACCAAAAATAGCATACCATAAAATATGTGCTAAATGTAAATCATTGAATCCACGTGAAACTGGTGCTTGCCTATTCTGTGGATCTACAAGTTTTAAGTATCAATATGATTTAGATAGTTTAAATAAGTATAAAAATAGTTTAAATTTGAATCAGATGCAAATGACAAACATGTCTGATAATTATCAACAATCAATTTCAAATAATTGGCTTTATAGAATATTAGCTTTAATACTTGGAATAATTGATTTTTTCTTTGTTGTTATGATTGGACTTGGTTTAATTATAGGTGATGGTCCACTACCAACAGATTCTATGGCATTTATTATGCAACATTTTAATATGATGATGATTGTGTTAATAGTGGCACTATTTGTTTCAGGTTTTCTTTCAATTTTCATATTACCAAAAATGAAATATAAAGATTCATTCATGTTATCAGGATTACTTGGACTTATTATTGGATTAATCACAATAATAACAACTACTGATATATTAGTAATTATACCATCAATGGTATTGTGTGCTATAATAACTGGAATTGGTGGATTAGTTGCACAATTTATTGTTCATAAAATAATTGGAAGATTTTTTGGCAGATAAAAACTGCTATTAATCTATTTATCTTTTTTTGTAGAATTATTAAAATAGCTTTTTTAAATGTGTGTGTATACTAATACACTTTATACTATAGACTTAATTAAATTATTTTTTTTAATGTTAGAAATAGTAATATTATTTAAAATATGCCGTGGGCCGGACTTGAACCAGCGACATCCAGATCTTCAGTCTGGCGTTCTCCCAACTGAACTACCACGGCAATTAAAATTAGAATTTAATATGGGCCGAACGAGATTCGAACTCGTGATCCCCTCCACGTCAAGGAGGTATCATACCTCTAGACCACCGGCCCAGAAATATATTTTTCAATACTTATTTATAAATTATTTATTCTCTATTATATATACTTTTCTATCCATGATTATTTAAAGAAGTTATTATAGATTAATTACTATATTCTAAATGAATAATAAAACAATTTAAAAGGAGATTAGTATGGATTTAGATAGCACAATAGAAAAAACCATAAGTCAAATTCAAAAACTTATGAATGCTAATAGTATTGCAGGTAATCCAATACCTGCTGGTGATAGAATTATTATTCCTATCTCAAAAACAGCACTAGGTTTTGGTGTGGGTGTAGCTTCTAATGCTAAAAAAGATGAAGATTCTGCTTTAGGTGGGGCTGGTGGTGGAGGTTCTATTGATCCTATAGCATTGCTTGTAGTATATAATGATGTTCCGGGACCAGAGGGTGTTGAAATATTACCATTAGATAACATGGGAACTCCACTTGAAGATTTACTTTTAGGTGCAGGAAAAGCTTTAACAGGATTTTTAGGAAATAAATCAGGTAAATCTGATGAAGGTAAATCTAGTGAAACTAATATTAATAAAATCAAAACTAAAATAAAACCAAAAAGTACTGAAAGTACTAAATCTACTCAGAAAAAAGATACTAATTAAGTATTCTTTTAATTTTTTTTAAATATTTTTTTAAGTAATTTCTAGGGCTAAATTTATGATTCTTCAAATTATATTTATGTTGTTATTAATTGTAATTTTATTAATATTCATATTCTTTTTGAAGCCATTGGGTGTATATTTATCATTTCATAGAAATAATCAAGCTTTGAATGGTGAAATAATAATTACACATTATTTTTTAAAGTTAAGATATGTTTTTGAAAAGAAAGCTTTAGATGTGTTTGTAATATGGAAATCAAGGAATTTTCTACTTAGAACTATAAATTTAGATTCTATAGATGAAAATAATTCTAATGATAATAATGATGGTGATGAGGATAAAGGGGAAGATAACACTGATGAATATGAAGATGAATTTTCAAGTAATTTATTAGAAAATGCTAAAGAAATATATCCAACACTAAAAGCATCTACATCAGATTTATATAAAATTGTAGTTTTAATTGTAACTTTATGTAAATTTAAGGAAAGTAACATTAAATTAGATTTTGGTTTGAAAAATAATAATTTAACAATAAAGATTTGTAATATTTTATGGGCTATAACAGCACCATTATATCCTTTTGATATTCATATTCTAATAACACCTGTTATAAATAAGGCTGTTGTTAATTTTGATTGTGAAGTTTCATTTGATATTATAATAATGAATATACTACGAATAATATTCAAGATAATTACAAGTATAAACATATTAAAATTAATAATAAAAATAATTAAAATCGCACGTAGGTGATTAAATGTCAATTACTAAAAAATATTTTATTGATCCTATAATAATCAATAATAGAAAGATATATCCCTATGTAAAATTAGATGTGGATGTTATTGGTAGTGGATTTTTAAGTCTAGATTATGAAGTTATTGCTTTTAAAATAATTGAGAAAAGTGAGATATTTTTTAAAAATGTTTCTATGTCTGATAATGAGTTTAATAACTTCAAAAAAAAATTTATAGAAAATAAATAAGTATTTATTTTACTTATAATTCTTTGTAAGCGATACTTATATCTTCTGCTTTTAAAGTTTTTCTTCCATTTTCTTCAGCATTATTTAATGCTAATTTAGCAAGTTCTTCTGCAGTATCTTCTAAAAATGCAGATAATTCAACTTTAGCATCTTCACTTACTCTTTCTGCACCACCGTTTTTTATAATTCTACCTAATGGTGTTAAGGGTAATTCGGACATATATAGTTACCTCCTTTTCAATATTAAATAAAAAAATTTATCTATTGTTGTATTTTTTTAATAGTATAACATAAAAGTGGTATTTCATAAAATTTTTTTTGAAGATATTTCTTATTTTTTTTAGAAATACAGTATATGTTATGATTTATTATCTTTTAAATACTCTATTTATGTTAAGTAATATAATATTGTTTTTATTTAAAACTTTCTAATTTTTTTTTAAATCCTTAATTTTATTTATATTATTCTTTTTGAAAAATATTATGTTGATTATTTAAGGTTATCTAAAAGTCATTAATTTTATAAATTTTAAAAAAAGATATTAAAAGAATTGGATTTTAATTTCCATGTTCTTTTTTGGCTTTATTAATGTTTTTGATAATTTCTCTAGCTCTATCTGAATTTAAAGGTATGTTAAATTTAGATTCTACACTTTCTCTGTAAATATTGTTCATTGAACAAAATGGGATAATTCTACCATCTGGTGTAGCATAATGAATTACACATCGACTTACTCTATCTTGATCAAAGTTAAATGGATCCATAAAGTGCATACAGGATATAAGTAGAGCATTCATATGGAAATCACCTAATGCAAGATAATCTTGTTTTATGAATATATTTTTTAATAAATCAATAATATCTATATAGCTTGGTGTTTCATCAGTATCAATAGTTTTAGGTAGATTTTTTAGAGCTTTAGCTAGTGTTTTTGTTTTTGAGTATTTTGTGTTTTTCTCAATACCTGGAATACTATCTTCAATTAATTTCATGAATTTATCAACGTTAATAAAGTCTGTGATAGGAATTATTTCACCATTATCTTCCTTAAATACATAAGTTCCAACACCACAATGTTCATGACAGGTTAATGTAACTTCATCTTCTTCATTATTCATAGCAGCAATTAATTCAGAAATTGGAGCTACAGTAGCTGCAGGATAGAATGCTTCTTTTTTAATTTTTCCATTTGTTTGTTTTTCAACATCATTGACAAGATCATCAATTGTTATACGTTGTTGTTCTACTTTATCAGAGGGTGTACGTCCTGCAAATGATACTGGTTGGAAGTTAACTCCACGAATAACATCAATATTATCCAATGCAAATTGAATAATATCTCCAATTTGATCATCATTTATTCCTTTAACAAGTGTAGGTACTAATACAACACCAAGTCCTACTTTTCTACAATTTTCAATAGCTTCTATTTTTTTATCTAGAATATTAGCATTTCTAGTTTTTATGTATGGTTCTTCAGTAACTCCATCAAATTGTAAATAAACAGTATTTAGTCCTACATCTTTAAGTTCTTTAGCTAAATTTTCATTGTTAGCAAGTTCAATTCCATTTGTTGCAATTTGAGTATGTGTAAATCCTTCTTCTTTAGCTATTTTAATGAGTTCTACAATATCACTTCGAACAGTAGGTTCTCCTCCAGAAAATTGTATTGCTGGTGTAGCAACTGGTTGATTTTTTCTTAAATTTTTAAGCATTCCTCTAATTTCATCTTGAGTAGGTTCATATAATGTACCAGAAGCAGCAGCATTAGCAAAACATATTGGACAGGTTAGATTACATCTATTTGTCACATCAATTAAACCAAGTATTGTTTGACTTTTATGTTGGTTACATAATCCACAATTAGATGGACATTCTCCATTTTCAGCATCTTTAAGATTTTTTAATCTGTGTGGTTCTGGTTCATAGGCTAATGTTTTTTCAAATAATTTAGCATCATGCCAATAGGTATTTTTAAAAGTTCCATGTTCAGAGCATGTTTTTTCAATAAAAATCTTATTATCTTCAGAATAAACTTCAGCATCTAATATTTTTAAACAGTTTGGACATAAGCTTTTAGTTTTAGAAATTGTTGATATTCTAAACACTCCCCTTTATTTTTTTTTAAATTCTCTCTATTAATTATAATAATTTGTTTTTTATATTTAAAGTATTTATTTGACTATAATAATTATTATTAATTATATTGATTAGGTATAATTATATATTGCTTATATTTATGGAAATTACATATATTATAATAATAGTAAAATTATAAGTATAAATATAATTACAAAATTCTGAGGTTTATTATGGATATTTTAACTTTAATTTTTTATTCAATATATTTAATGATTCCAGCATATCTTGCTAATGGTTCTGCATTAGTGTTTGGTGGTGGAACTCCTATGGATTTTGGTCATTATTGCTGGGATAATCGTAGATTAATTGGTGATGGTGTCACATGGAGAGGTACTGTTTGTGGTGGCTTGTTTGGAATGGTTATTGGAGGTATTTTAGGACTTCTAGCAACTTATGGTATTGGAAGTTATTTTTTTAATATAACTGCTTCACAAATAACATTCATGTCTGGGTTTGTACCTCAAGGATTATTGGTTGGCTTTTTATTAGGTTTTGGTGCACTTATTGGTGATGCTATTGGTAGCTTTTTAAAAAGAAGATTGAATTTTGAACGTGGAAAACCAGTACCATTACTAGATCAGTTAGACTTTGTTGTTGTTTCATTATTATTTGTTTCAACAGTTGTTAGTCTAAGTTTGGAAATGATTGTAATAATCATACTTGTAAGTATCTTTTTACATCTTGGTGCAAATATGTTTGCATATATGATTAATTTAAAAGATGTATGGTATTAAGAAATAAAAATAATGAGAAAAGGATTGATTAGATTCAATCAAATCATTTTTTTTTTAAATGTATTGTATTAATGGAAAATCTTGTGAAATATATTCTTCCACATACATTTGTATGGCGCCTATTGTTGTTATAATACTTGTGGCTTCTTTTGAAATATATTCATCAATATTAATAATATTTAATCCCAATTGTTTTGCAGCATTTTTACAAATATTTCCATGACCAAAATCAGATATTACTACAGTATCAAGTCCAGTTTTTTCAACAACTTTTATTAATCCCGTTAATACTTGATTTACTTGTTTTTTGTATATGTATTGTGCCATGTTGTTGATTGTTTCATCTGTTAATGAGTCTAAATCAGCACAAACAAGTCTACTTAATCTTCTTTTACATGAAACAATGTCTTTATCCTTATTATCTGGAGTATTGCATGTATATTCTTCTTGGGTAATATTTCCAAGTATTCTATGAACATCGGCTGTTATTGTAAATAATTCACTACTTACAGAAGTATCTATATTATATATAGGAATACTATGAACAATTGTTGCAATATTTGTACGTAACATTCCTGTATACACTAATTCACCAGAACCTAATCTTTCAACATCTGTATGTTTTGCAATGTTTTGTTTATTTATTATTGGAATAATATCTGTTGTAGTTGTACCCATATCCATAAAAATACAGTTATTTTTTATGTATTTTATTGCATTGGATGTACCTACCCAGTTAGCTGCAGCTGCATTTAATGGATTTTCAAGAATATCATCATATGATTTAAGTCCATCAAATGTTACAAATTTAACTATTTTATCATTAAATATAGTCATTACTTTTTTAGATATGTCTAGAACACCTTCTGTTTTACTCTCATATGAATCTGCTAATTCTGCAGTCATTGTTACACAAACTACATCAATACTATCTAAATCATCTTGTGATAGTTTTAAAAGACATTCTGGTAATTTATCATTTTCAATCCACATTGGAAGATATTCTTTTGATTTTTTAATAGATTTTATTTGTTTTTCATCGTTTATTTCTATGATAGCACAATCTGTATTTGCTCCACCAATATCTAATCCCATTATTTTCATAGTTTCATCTTCATTACTTTTTTGTTATTTATAGAATGTTCCATTATTATTTATTGTAATTTCTCTTTTTTTATCAGCCAATAGAAGTTCTATTATTGTTTGTGTTAAATTTACATTAACAATATTATGCAGTACTATATATGGAGTTGTAATGCGTGAATTTATTTCAACAAAATATATTTCATTCTTACTTATAATATAATCAATACCAATAAATCCATATAAACCATTGATACTTTTTATAATATCTTTTGAAATATCAATGATTCTTTCTTTAAGTGGATGTTCTATGGGAGTTTTACAACCCATGTATTTTATCTGATTTTTACTCTCAGTAATTTCCTGTGAATTAATACTGATACATTTAATGTATTTGTTATTACATATTGCACTTATACTGATGGGTGTTCCAACTATGTATTGTTGTATTATTGCAGTTTTTATGGAATGTTCTTCATATGTTGTAATTATTTTTTTTAATTCTTCTGTGTTATGTATGTGGTATATTAGATTAGATGATGTTTTATCATCAGGTTTAATTATACTATCTTTTAAATCTATGTGTTTATTGATATAATCATAGTCTGTCATTGAAACATCTATTTTAAACGATGGTATTTTTCTTATATTCGATGGAACTTCCATGTATGTTTTATATTTGCTACTACATATATAGGAAGCATTACTTGTTGGTCCAATTAAAAAAACATCGTTTTTTTCTAAGATACAAGTAATGTTGTACTGAATTAAATCATCCTCAGGAGCAATAAAAATACAACAATCATAATTAGAACAATTATTATCTAACCACTCACATAAATCACAATCAATATAAATAACATTAGAATGGGGATATATGTCTATTTTTAAATTTTTATTGAGAAGATATGTAACATCATACTCTTTTATACCATCTAAATCAGAGAGAAGACTTTTTAACATGTTAAGTCCCTCTGATATAAGATTATCCTCAAATATTACAGTTGAATACTCAAATACAAGTACTTTCATAATAAACACTTAAATTATTTTTTCAATATTTTAATTAACCTACAATCAGCCTTTTTTTCCTGTTCATGTAACATATATTCCTTTTTTAAAAATTCAACAAGTTTGTTTTTTGCATATTCTGAATCCTTAAATTTAATATTTTTATACTCCATGTCACTTAATATTAATCCATTAGCAGGTGCTGGTTGTAATCTAATAAATTGTCTTAATTCTTTAGGTTTTAATAATTCATTAATATCATTAATATCTAGTTTACCATAACCAACTTCCATAATGGATGTAACCATTTTACGAACCATATTCCAAAGAAAACTCTCACCTACAATAGTAAATATAAGAACATCTTCGTCTACTTCTAGATTAACATCAATTATTTTTCTATTGGGATTTTTTTCATTTCTTTTAGAAAAATTTCTAAAATTATGTTTTCCAATAAAAGATTCCATTGCAACATGCATCTTAGTAATATCTAAATTCTTCTTTTCAAAGGGACTAATGGGTTGAATATATGTGTATGTTCTAGTTAGGGGAAATCTAACCTTAAAACCATATGGAACACGAGCTTCTCCAATAATCTTTATATCATCAGGTAATAGGCCATTTAATTGATTTATATGAATATCTTCATCTGTAATAAATGAAATAACATTTCCAGTAGAATGAACTCCCTTATCTGTTCTACCAGCTACAGAATAATGGGCAGTCCATGTATCTTCAATAATATTTGTTTCCTTAAAAACTCTAAGTAATTCACCTTCAACTGTTCTATAATTTGGTTGTCTTTGGTATCCATGAAAATTAGAACCAATATAAGCTATTTTTAATGCAACTCGTCTCATATAATAACAAACTCTACTTATTTTTTCTATATATGTATATGTAAAATATTCTTTAAGTTTTTTATCAACATATTAAACGTTAATAACATAATATATTAAACATATAAATTTAAAATAATTAGAACTTTTTTATAAAAAAATGAGTTGAATATAATGATTATAATACCAGCAGTAGATATTAAAAATGGGAAATGTGTACAGTTAGTACAAGGAGAACCTGGAACAGAACAAGTAGTAATTGAAAATCCTGCAGAAGTAGCAAAACAATGGGAACAAAAGGGAGCAAAAAAATTACATATTGTTGATTTAGATGGTGCACTAGGTAGTGGAAGAAATCTTTCAATAGTCAAAGAAATAATAGAAAAAACAAAGTCTCCTATTCAATTGGGTGGAGGAATAAGATCCGTTAGTGATGCAAAGAAATTACTTGAAATTGGAGTTAACACTGTAATAATAGGTACAATGGCAATTAAAAATCCAGAAATAATCAAGGAATTATCTAGTGAATATGGTTGTGAAAGAATCTGTGTTTCTTTAGATAGTAAAAACAACAAAGTAGTAACACATGGCTGGAAAGAATCTACAGATAAAACACCAATTGAATATGCTAAATTATTTGAAAAAATGGGTGCAGGTTCAATACTATTTACAAATGTGGATGTTGAAGGGTTATTAAATGGAATAAATCTTGAACCTATAAAAGAATTATTAAATAATGTCTCTATTCCAATAATATATTCTGGTGGTATAACTTCTGTTGATGATTTAAAAGTTTTATCAGATATTGGAGTAGATTATGTTGTAATTGGTTCTGCATTATACAAAGGATTAATAACATTAGAAGATGCTTTAAAATATCAAAAATAGATTAAAGGGGGTATTTAAATTAAAGTTATGGCTTCAGGAACATTTGATATAATACATCCAGGTCATGGTTTTTACTTATCAGAATCAAAAAAACTTGGTGGAGATAATGCAATTTTAATGGTTGTTGTTGCAACAGATAAAACAGTTAAAAATCATAAACGAGTACCTATTGTGGGTGAAAAACAACGGTGTGAAATGGTATCTATGTTAAAAGGTGTTGATGAAGCATATGTTGGGGATGAAAAAGATCCTTTTAAAATAGTTAAAGAAAAAAAGCCAGACATAATAACGATAGGTCCTGATCAAAACTTCAATCCAGACTCATTACACAAATCTCTTCTAAAAAAGGGATTAGACATAAAAGTTGTTAAAATAAATGATTATAAAAAATTTGAATTAGATAGTAGTTGTAAAATTATACGTAAAATAAAACAAACAGATTTTGATATGGATTATTTGGAAAATTGCCAATAGTGAATATATAAAATTTAATGAGTATATTTGATGTTATTTCTTTTAATATGTCATTTAGGTGGATATGGGAATAGAATATTTTTTGATTATTTGGGTATAATTAATTAGTATAATAAATCCAT
>NZ_MUZW01000004.1:0-84074 GCF_003266085.1 Methanosphaera sp. DEW79
GTTCAGCTAGTAGCTACAATCACTGATAAAAATACTAAATCCTATGTTTCTAATGGTAAGGTTGCTTTCAAAGTTAATGATAAAACTGTTGGTTATGGTAGTGTTTCTAATGGTAAGGCTTATTATACTTATGATTCTAGTAAGTTATCTGCTAAATCCTACAAATTATCTGCAGTATTTGGAGAAACTTCCCAGTATCTATCATCAAAAGATAATGCTTTATTAACTATAAATAAACTAAACTCTACAATTTCATTAGCTGATAAATCAGTTCTCGCTGGAAATAAGATTCAATTAGTAGCAACAATTACTAATAAAAATAACAACGCATACATTTCTAATGGTAAGGTTGCTTTCAAAGTTAATGGAAAAACTATTGGTTATGGTAGTGTTTCTAGTGGTAAAGCATACTATACATATAATACCGCGGAATTAGATACAGGAAAATATAAGTTAACAGCAACATATGGTGGAAATAACATATATTCATCATCAACAGCTACAACAAAAACATTAACAGTACTTAAAAATACTTTCACATACACTCAAATAAGAAATGCAGCAATATCTGTGAGAAATCAATTTGAATCTAATAAAATAGTAAGTACAGTAACAGTAGGATCAACAACAATGGGTCTACAAGATTTCTTACCTTTAATGATACATATGGCTAAAAATGTATATCAGGGAAAATCATCAACACCTGTTGAATACAAACATTATGCACCAATATCTAAACAAACAGATTCAATGAAATCAGTAGTATTATCAGACTCTCAGGTATTAAATATTGGAAATCAAGTACTAAACTACTATCAAAGTAATTCAAAAGCACCAGAATATATAACAACATCATGGGGAAAATTTGGTTACTATAACATAGTATATACATATACTAAGATGATTGATGTATCAACTTCAAAATATCTTCCATCATCATGTAAAATATATAATTGGAATACAATACATCCAACAAATGTTAAATCAAGATTAGTAGTAATATCAACAGATAACATATTTACCACATCAAAAGATAAGGCATTTGTAAATAGTATTAAAAAAATTCTTGAAAGTAAAGGATTTACAGTAAAACTATTAGGAGTAGGACCAAATACACATAATGCAGCAATATGGGAAAAATCATTACCAGACAATGCAATACAATTATCAGTATTTGGTGGAGCAGATGCTGGAGTAATATATGATGTATGTACAAGAAGTTTCATGCGAGCAAAAGCAAATAGATTAGTATTCTTTGCATATCATTCAGCTACAGCTAAAGATATAACAGGACTTGACTGGTTAGAACGTGCACATGATGATAACTACAGTCCAAGTAGCTTTAAAGGAATAGCTCATCCTGATACATATCTTAAATCACATGGTTATGATTATGTATATACAAGTAATGTAAATACAATAGTAGATGCATTATTAAAATATGTAAGTGGTTAAATAATCCACTTATAATTTCCTTTTTTTAAAATCAGTATTAAGTCATAATATCTATTTTTAATATATTATTTTCTAAAAAAAAGTATGGGATGATCATGATAACCATCCACCATCAGCTTTAATTACATCTCCATTAACAAATGATGAATCATCAGATGCTAAAAATAATGCAATTTGAGCAATTTCTTTTGATTGACCTAACTTTGGAGATAATTTTACAAATGGATCTATGGTTTCATATGTTTCCATATCCATTCGTCCAGGATTTATTGTTGTTGCTATTTCTGTATTAACAGTTCCTGGTGCTATTACATTAGAACGTATATTATGTTTTCCATATACCCATGCTGTATGTTTAGCAAGTCCTATAACTCCATGTTTTGAAGCAGTGTATGCTGCTCCACTAATTTTTCCTATTAATCCACCAACTGATGATATTGTAATTATATTGCCTCCATTATTCTTAATCATTTCAGGGATAACTGCTCTTATTAATCGCATTGGGCCAGTTAAATTTACATCAATTGTTTTATCCCATAGATCATCATCTATATGTTTTACAGATACAAAATCATCCATTATTCCAGCATTGTTAACTATTATATCTATTTTACCATATTTGTCTAATGCGAGTTTTACAACGTTGTCTATATCTTCTTGTTTTGTTACATCTCCAATACATGCTGAAGCATCACCGCCATTGGAATTTATTTCGTTTGTAATTTGTTCTAATCTTTCTTTACGTCTTGCAATGAGTATGGTGGAAGCTCCTTCTTCTGCAAATAAATATGCTATTGATTTACCTATTCCTGCTGTTGCTCCAGTTATTATTGCTACTTTTCCTTTAAGCTTCATTTTTAACACCTAAAAAATAGTATTTTCGTTTATATTAATCTTTAATATTTAAATTGTAACTAAACAAATTTTAGTTATGTTTATATTCATGTTTCATATTATTTAAATGTATATTAAAAATCATTATAAATTATGATAATTAGTTATGAATTTTTTCTTGAAAAATATCCTTTTATAAAAATCAAGATTATGTATATTGATTTATTTAAGAAATAGAATGTATTTTTTTTTATTTTATTTTGAATATAGTGTGTATACTCAATTAAAAGGGGGTTAAGAAGTAAAATCTCTTCAAATCTTTGTTTTTGGTATAGATTCTACTTTTAATGGTACTTGTATTGTTGATTCTTTGTATTTGTTGTTTTCTCCTGCTATTACTGTTAGTGTGTATGTTGCTTTTTTTGTTGGTATGGTTATGTTTATGTTTACTTGTCCATCTTTTGCTACTGTGTTGTTTAGGGTTTTTCCATTGAGTTTTACTACTACTTTTGTATTTCCTGTTACTAATTGGTTTTTATCATCATATATTTGCACTGCTACTGTTGCTGTTTTATTTGTTATTTGTGTAGCTGTTGATTGTATGTGTGTTGTTATTTTTGATGCTTTTGGTATTGTGTATGTTATTGTTTGTGTTGATGATTCATATCCATTGTTTTCTCCTGCTATTATTTCTATTGAGTAAGTCTCATCTTTTGTTTGGGGTAGTGTTAAATTGATGTTTCCTGTTCCTGTTATATTTAATTGGTTTATAACTGTTTTTCCATTTATTTTCACTGTTACTTTTGTATTACGGTTTACTAGGTTGTTTGTTTCATCATAAATATTTAATTTAACATTTGCTATATTTCCTATAACATCTGTTATTTTAGCATCTATATGTGTGTTTGTTTTTAATACTTCTAGTGAAGTATTTGCATATGTTTTTACATAGTCACGTCCAACAAATAATGTTGTTGCTGTGTAGTTTTTAGCACTGAATCCTTGTGGTATTTCATAATCAAGATATGCAATTCCATTTGTTATATCTAACAGGAGGATATTTCCATTAGTATCTTTTAGGGTTTTACCATTGAGTTTTAGTATTACATGTCCATCAGTTACTAGTTTATTACCATCTCTTACTTGAACTATGAATCTAACAACATCTTTAGATTTTACTGTTGTTTTATCTGTCATTATTGTTACTGTTGGTGTTCTTTGCGTGATTGTAACTGTTTCATTACTACTTTCACCACTTGCATATACATCATTTTCAAGGTATAATGCATTTATTGTTGAATTATTTTTCATCCAACTTCTAGGAGCAACTGTGTCAAGTATAGCTGTTCCATTTACAACAGGAACTTCTATTGGATTTCCATCAGTATCACAAATAGTCACTCCATTAATATTGAATATAACTTTTCCAGTGTTTATGTTATTTCCATTTACATCTTTAACATGTGCTGTTAAATTTATTGAATCATTATAAACTCCATTTACTGGATCTACTGTTATATTCACGGAATTTTTAACTATATTTATGTTTTTAGTAGTGGAACTTTCCATATATTTTTCATTTCCAGAATATGTTATTGATATTTTAAATTTCTCTACAGTTGGGTTGATTGTAATTACCACAGGATTTTTTGTTAGATTGTATTGTGTTATGTTATTATCTATTGTTACTGTTATAATTCCACTTGTTATAATGTTGTTAAAACTATCTACAACATTAATTGTTATGTTATCTGTTTTGTTAGCATTTACTGAATCTTTATCTAAATTAACATATGATTTATAGTTATCTGTTGTTGGAGTGTTATTTTCAATTAATCCAGTGATATTTATTGCTAAAATAGCTTCATTTCCACTTAAATTAAATGATTCTAAATAATTTCCAGTTATATTAACATCAGAATTTTGAACTGATATTATAGGAATATTTCTTGTATTTACTACTATGTTATTATTTTTTAAATTCATTTGACTATTTTTTAGTTGTATGAGAGGGGTGGTAGTATTTGTTGTAATATTATATGAGAGCCTACTAAATTCTCCAACAGTATTTTCAGCATCAAGTAATATAATATTTTCTCCAGTGATATTTCCAGTTTTATGTGAAAAACTAATCTCTGAGTTATTAGATTTTATAATAGTTGTATTTTTACTATCAAGATTTAATTTATTCCACTTTAAATTTCCAAGACCTTTCATAAATGCATCTGGATTGTTAGCATTGTTTATATCTACAATAATTACTGTAGGTGCTTTTACTGTTAAGTCTATTGAAGAAAATTGAACATAACTTGTAATATTGTTTATGTAGAATATTTTTGAAGTGTTATTGGAAATTACATTAAATGTATCTCTATCCATACTTAAACGGTCAGAATTTTCCATTTTTATACCATAAGCAGTTTTATTAGCATAAACTTCTATATTATTGTTATAACTTGATTTATACATTCCTTCTAATCCTGTAACATCATTATATCCTTTTACTACTACATTATTAGATCCAATTTTTATATCAAAGGAATTTATAGTTAATTTATTATACATTCCACTTATTTTTCCATTGTTATCATATTTAGTTGTAATTGTTGTTATGTTGTTAGTATTAAAATCATAATTTAGTCCATTAGATGAAATAACTTTAATTGAAGTGGTACTTGGACTGTTATCTTTTGTTTTTATTTCAGGACCTAATGTTGTTATGTTGTTTTTACTAAGAGTTTGTGAAACACGGCCAGTGTTATTTATTACAATACTATGAGCTTCTTTTTCATGATTTTCATGATAGATTATTCCATTTTGTAGGGTAGTTTTATTTCCTTTAATATTTACTAAAGTTTCCCTTTCATCAGTACTGTTTAATATTATACCATCAATCACAGTTTGTGTTGAATTTTCACCTATTGTTATTGTTCCATTGTATATTGTGTATTTATTTGGATTTACAAATTGTACTGGTATGTTGAATACTAAATCTTTATTATAAAGATTTGATGCTAAGTTTATAATTGTAGTTTCATTAGAAGTAAGTACTGAGTTTTTAAAGTACTGATTGTAATTATCGTTTGTAAGTAATATTATAAGGGGAGTATTATCTTTAATTATATTGTTGGAACTATCTATTAATCTTACACTACTGTCTCCACCATATGTATTATTATAGTTAAGATAATTTTTAGTTACGTTAGTGTTGTTGGAATTAATAATTGTTACAGTGTTAGTTTCGGTTGTATTAATATTAGAATTAATAACAGTATTATTACTTGAATTTTCAAAGATTATTCCATAATTTGCAGATATTGCAGTGTTATTAATTGTATTGTTTGTAGAATTAATAAATACAATTGTGTTATTGTTGTTTTTTAAAGTACTACTGAATATTATAGTGTTATTTGCATTTACTATTTTTATTCCATTAGAACTTAAAGTTGTTTTGTTTATAAAAGTATTATTGGTATTAATTAATAATATGTCTTCTCCTTGGGTAAATGTACCAAGTTTATTCATGGATTGACCTGATATGGTGTTATTATTTCCATTTGTTGCATTGATAATGAATAAATAACCCATATTTGTAGCTTTTATATAATTATAGGAACTACTTGCAATAAATTGATTATTATTAACATTGCCAGTAAGATATGTTCCTATTGCATTTGTTGCTGTTGGACGTAATCCATTGAAGTTTGAAGTATAATGATTGTTACTGGAATTAATCATGTAAATTCCAATTGCATATTCATCTCCAGAGATAGATGCTTGATTAAAGTTTAATACATTATTATCAGCATTTAATAATACAATTCCTGCAACTACTCCTTTTTGTTGACCATTTGTTGTATTGTATACATTTATTCTATTACTGTCTAATTTATTTCCATATGAATTAATGAAAATACCCATAGTATCTGGAATATTATTTTTCATATTATTAGATGGACCTTCTATTGTAATAGTGTTACTTTTTAAAGTATTGTATTTGTTATTTATAATAACTCCAGTTAGTGCTTTTGTACTAGTTGAGGATATTTTAAGTTTTGTTAATGAATTTTTTAATGTTCCAATATAGATTACATATCCATTAGGATTATAGTCTTCATTGTTTATTAAAAGTTTTTCTGCATGAATTCTTCCATCATCTTTTACAGTTATTGTGGTGTTGTATAGGTATTTTCTATCATTTTTCTTTAATACTATGTGTATTGAATCTATTACAAATTGTCTATTATAAAAGTCACCTACAAGGTTAATTGTACTTCCACTTTCGATTGCACCCGGTATTACAGATCCATTCTTATAGAAGTAATTTTCATATGTTTCATCTGTTATAGTTATTGTTTTACCAAGAGTTGGTGTGTTATTTTCTATAACATTACCTGTAATATTTTCTACTGCTTTATCTCCATATAATATGTTACTTTCTAGTGTGTTTAGTGTTATTATATTGTTTTTAGCCGTACTTTTAACATATATTGCATAATCTTCAATTGTTTTTATGTTGTTGTTTGTTATGTTGTTGTTATTTCCATTTACTTGTATTATGTTTCTTATGGAGTTATTTGTTATGGTTGTATTTCCAGTTACATATAATCCATATCCATTATTTTCAAAGTCAATTATGTTATTTCTAATTGTTAAGTTTCCATTTCCAAGAGCATATATTCCAAAGGAGGTACCATCATCTACTGAAAGACTTTTAAATAATTGTGATGGTTGACTATCTTTTATTGTGGAGTTTTCAATAATAGCTTTCATGGTATTATTATTTACTGAATCTATATAGATTCCAGTACTATTATTAAATTTACATTCTGATACAAGTAAATCTCCTTCACCAGCATATATATCTGTTTGTCCATTATTTGTAAAGTTACAATTTAATATTTTTGTATCTATACCATCATTTCTGTATGGATTGAAATAATCGGCTTCTCCAGTATTTATTGCAATACCCGCACCAAATTTATATGTACTTGTTCCATCGTATGCAATGTTGTTTTTAATTGTACTGTTTATGATTGTTAACTTATAATCACTTAATATTGTTCCCCAACGAGCATAGTTGTTTTGGAAGGTACTGTTTATTATTGTTGCAGTTCCATTGTTGTAGATACCTGCTCCTTCATTTCCAGTACTACTTGATTTTCTATTACCTTCAAATAAACTGTTATTTACATATAATGTAGCTTCATGATTATTTCTGATACCTGCACCAACTCCAGCACAATTGTTAATAAATTTAACATTATTTACTGTTAAATTTCCATAGTTATCAATTGTTGCTGTTTTGTATGAAGAAATATTGTTTCCACCAGCACTCCAACAGTTCTGTATTGTTATGTTGATGAGTGTTATAAGTCCACTTCCTTTTGTAATGTTTATAGCCCAGTTACCAGTACCATTTTCATATGGATACCATTCTGGAGAAGATTCCCAGTAATATTCATCAGGATTAAGACTTTTTTTCATATCATATCTTGCTTCACCATCAATAATGGTGTTTTGACCTATGAAATTTATTTTATAGTCACCATTTACTGTGAGATTTGTGTTACCAGTACCAGTATATTTACCACTTGATATGTGTATATTGTAGATATTATCTTTTGTTGTTTGTTTTAGAGCCTGATTTATTGTTTTGTATGGTTTATCAATTGTTCCATCATTTGTATCTAATCCTTTATCACCAGATACATAGTAGTCTATTTGACTATCTTTTTTCAGTGTTTTTCTAGTTGTTACATCTTTAGTAGTTTTTGTTATATTATTATCTTTTTTTAGGGTTGTTGTACTTGTTTTTGTTATAGGTTTTTCTTGTGTTTTTGTAACAGTATCCTTAACTTCTTTATTATTATCACTAACTTCTACTTTTTCTGTAGTACAAGATGTACTTGTAATTACATGAGTTGAACTTGTATCTTTAATTGTTGTATTTTCTATATCTGTTGCAGAAATAGCTGATATACTCACAAGTAAAAATACTAATGTTGAAATTAAGAATAATGTCTTAATATTATTATTCAAGAAGTTAACCTCCTTTTTTATTATTAAAATAAATTTTATTAACTTAAAAAAATTAGAATTAATATTTTTTAATTTCATTTATTAAAATAAATTTAATTTATTTTTAAATTAAGTTAATAATTAATATTATAGTGAAAATTAATTTATACTTAACTATTATTTTTTTAAATTAAGTAAGAAGAATTATGGATTTATTTTAGAATTAAGGGGGAGGGAAAGGAATAGGATTAATTTTAAAAATATTACATTATTTTTTCTAGAAATAATAATTAGAAAAATGATTTTTAGTTAATTAAATACTTCTATAATGTTGTGGTTTTAGTATTATTTTTTTTTGGAGGTATCATTAATTAATTCAAGATATGTTCATATCTATTAAGATATATAGAATTGTAAACAAAATATGATGGTTTAGTATCTTGTTTATATTTTCTATAAAAGTAGGGGGAGGTTATTTTTTAACATAACTAATGGCTCTGTTAAATCCATCAACCATGTTGGAGTATTGAAACTTTTCACAGATTATTTTACGAGATTTTTTACTCATCATATCCTGTAATTTATCATCAGATAATATTTTAAGCATAGCTTCTTTAAGTTGGGTGCTGTTTTTTTCTTCAACAATAAATCCATTGTCTTTTATCATATCAGGTGCTGCTCCAACAGCATCAGTAGCAATAATTGGATTTTCATAGTACATTGCTTCATTCAATACAAATACCCAAGGATCACCCATACTTTCATTAATAGAAGGTATTACAACTAAACAACTTTCATTATAATACTTCTTTAATTGATTATTTTCAATTTTACCAGTAAATACAACGTTTTTCATGTTATTTTTCTTAACATATTCCTTTAATTTTTCTTCATCAGGACCTGTACCTATAATGATAAGTTCAGTATCACTAATATTCAATTGTTCATATGCTTCAAGAAGATATTTAACTCCCTTTCGTGGTATAAGTCTTCCAACATATAATATTTTCTTTTTATTTGTGGGAAGAGCTTTCTTTTTGAATCCTGTGATGTTACTTACATTTGGCATTATAAAGATTTTTTCTGGTTTTACTTTGATTTTATTTTGAAAGTATGATTTGTGTAGTGATCCTGGAACAAGTATTGCACTTGTATTGTTTGATAGAAATTTTATTATTCTTTCTAAAATCTTTTCTTTTAGATTTTTCTTTTTTGGCCAATCCCAGTCTTCTCTCCATATTATAAATGGTTTTTTCCTTATTTGTGTAATTGTGAATAATATGATTGTTTCTATTAGTTCTTGGGGTGTATCCCAACTTCCTCCAATTAAAATATCATAATCTGCAAATGCCTTTTTTATAAGTCCTCTTGCAAATCCATGACTATTATCTAGAATTGTATAATCAACATCTTCAAGTCCCTTTATTTTACTTGAAATATCGCTCTCATAAACATCACTTATAACATTTATATGTGTAAATACCAAGTCTAAATCATAGATTTTAGCAAGTTGCTTGAAAAATGGTAATCTATACCACATTGCAGTATTATGAGTAAATAATATTTTTGTTTTTTCCATAATGATACCACTCTTTCTATACTATTACACGTTTATATAACTGTGAATCTCCATTATCATAAATCTTGTTAGATTTTTCTATTCCTTCAGTAATTGGTATGTAGTTTCCAGCTCCATATAAGAAACTTTTATGACCAATATTATTTGAACGTAGGAACATATAGCTTCCAGGTTCCATATCTGTCGTGTTTTTAGGATTTGTTGTATGTATATCATTTAGCCAGTAGAGAAGAATATTACTAAAAGCATCAGAAAATAGTGTGTCATTTCCCTCATTTGAATAGTACTGTTTAAACCATGCAACTCCAGCATACTCTCCTTGACTAAATAGTGGAGCATCAATTGTATTATCAAGTGGTAGTGTTGAACTTTGTCCTAATTCAAGATCAATTAATCCAGTATTGAGTATGAAAAACAACACCATGAAAATACCAATAACCTTCATTATACTTCTATTTTTCTCTTTAAAGCTTGTGGATTTTATTAAACTTATTGTAGCACTACAAATATAATACAGTCCAATTACACAAAATGGTGCTAGTACTACAAATGTAACCTCATATATTCTTTGTAGACTTAATTGATCCCTAAATGCAGGTATGAATAATCCACATGCAAGTATTACTAAGTTAAATAATGCAAATGTATTATATTCCTTTGTGAAATGTAAATATTTAGGCCTGATTATATTCATTACAAATCCAACAATTATGAAGTAAACAGATAAATGAATTACACGTTGAGCATTAATACTTACAATATCCATGTACTTAAAAGGCCACCAGATATGTACTATTGTAATAATTGTAACAAGTACCATTAACATGTATTTACGTTTTAAGGACATATTCTTTACTTTCATAATAGTATCCTTAATTATTGGGTGTTGTGTAACATTATTAATATCAACATCACGGGAAATTCTCTTAAATATCTTATAACATATTACAAGTAGAATAATTCCAACACCAATTACTATTGTTATGGATAATGGATTAATAACGCCCTTTGTAAGTAATGAATTCACATTTTTTGACACTATGCCCAATGCATCAAATAACGATGCTATAGGCTTACTATCAGCAGTAAGAGAATAATATATTATGATAAATCCTATGAAAAACAAGGATAAAGGAAGACTTATAGTTTGATTTTCTATTTTAAGATATTTACCAAAGTATTTCTTCTCAAATCCCATTTTCAATAAGATTGTATTTATAATATTTCCAAAACTACTACTAAGAATTGTTAGAGTTATTATGGTTGCAAGTAATACAAACATAAATAGGTATGTTACACTATAATGTGAGAGTATCAACCCAATTCCAAAGAGTAAATATAAAATCTTACGTTTATTCTGAGGTATTTTTCTATCAACCATTAACCATACAAGAAGCACTAGAAATATTTCAGCAATCTGCTGTCTTGCCATTTGAACCATCCAACCATATGAAAATCCATTATAAGCAATAAAGAAAAATGCTGCTAAAAATGCTACTTTACTACCAGTACGTTCTTCAAATATCTTATACAAACCAATACTTATTAGTGAGAATAAAAATGGATAAATAAACTTGAATATCCATGTTAATGTCATTCCTGATAACTTATTGTATATTGGTGCATACATTACAACACTTAACATTGCATTATATGCATGTGGCCATGTATAATCCCAAATACCATTTTTAATAACATAAGTTGCAAACTGGTATTCAAAGAAGATATCATAACCCCATATATGATTTGATATAAGTACACTATAATATAGTATGGATATTGCAACACTGAATATTGCCAGATGATAATACTCCTTCTTCAAATGTCCCCAAGCCATTAAAATTACAAGTAAACATATTGTAAGAAGAAGACCTATTTGTATCTGATTATTACCATAATACTGTAGAGTATATGCTCCAATAATTGCAATAAGCGGTAATAGACAGATAAATAGGAACTGGTTTGATGTTATCAAATCCATACTTAACTTAGAACTACTTTCATGAGAATAATCCCTATCTTTAAAATAGGAAATTACAAGTAAACCCATATTATACAGTGTAAATGTAACAAGTAACGGTATATTCTCAATAGGATGAGTAATTCCAAGTAGTGGATAAATCTGATTCATAAACAAGCCAACAAGAAGTACTGATATAACACTCAAACCCACACTAAGAAGTGTTGTAAATGTATTTCCAAGATCATGTAGTTTCAAAATCCTTAATATTATAATACCTGGAATAAATCCAAGATATAACAATGTAACAATATCTCCAAATATTGGAATATGTTTATTTATGGAAACTATACCAACAATCCACATTAAAACTTGAATAGTAACAACTACTAATAGAAATTCCCTAAATTTCCAATCATTTAATGTAAATATATTTCTAAAATTCATAGTACCTATTCCTAAATTAAAAGTTTATCATACTCATTTATTAAACTATCTATCATAACCTTCATAGAATCAACTGGTAATGATTTTCCAGCATTATTTTCTAAATCTACCAGTAATTCTCTATTATTAATTATCTTTTCTAATTTTTCTTTTAAATCATAAATATTTCCAGGCTCAAAAAGATAACCATTAACGCCATCCTTTATTAACTCTGGAATTCCTCCAATATTACTTCCAATAACTGGTGTATAATTACTAAAACTTTCATATATTACAAGAGGAGAATTATCATAACAAATAGATGGTATAATAATCACATTGGATAATTCATAGAAATGTTGTATCTTACTATTATCTACAAATCCATGAAATACTATTCTCTCATCACTTTCAGCTAATTTTCTAAATTCTTCTTCATCATAACCCTTTCCTATGATGTGTAATTTAATATCTCTATTTTCAATACTTTCAAATGCTTCAATAAGTGTTTGTACTCCCTTATGTTTTCCAAGAGTTCCAATATATGTTATATCAATTGTATCATAACTTTTTCTTGTTTTATTAGTGTTACATTCAATAGCTAATGGTATTTTAACAGAAGACGTATTTCTAAAGAAATTATTTTCTTTAAACTTATTAATCATGAAATTTGATGGAGAAATAAGTAAATCCACATGGTTATCAAGTAATTTTCTTTGAATATTCACATAACTATTACAACAAAAATTTCTTTTCTTGCATAAAGTGTTGTTTCCCCTAATTAAATTAGCTCGTGGACATATTAATGAAAAATCATGTGATTCAAATACTATAGGAATATTAAGATCACTTCCTGCTTTAAAACAGGATAATGATAATCCCTTAAAGTTATTTATATGTACTATGTCAATATCTTCATCTATGAGTATTTGTCTTATTTTATTGTATGTATCGTTATTCCATAGGTCAAATAGGTGCCATAATGGTTTTTTAACTCCAGAAGCTTCAGTTTGTTTATAAACAGGATATAATTTAGTGGTATTTAATTGGTATATTATAATAGAATCCTGTTTTATTATATGAGGATTATTATCAGGACTTGTTGTAATAATTATAACTGTATGTTTTTTTGCCATTTGTGTAGCAATCTTTTTAACAACTATTTCTGCACCACCAAGAACATGTGGTGGATAGAGATTTGTAATATAACATATTTTCATAATAACTCCTCATAGAGTTCATATATTGACTTTGCAATCTCACTCCATTCATATTTTTGTTGTATTAGTTTTCGTCCATTTTCACCCATATTATGTTTGAGATTATCATCTGTAAGTATTTTTATTATTGCATTGGTTAGTGCCTGTGTATCCTTTGGAGGTATTATAATACCACTATTTGTTTTAATAACATCATCTGCAACACCAACAATATCAGTACTAATAACTGGTGTTTTACATGAGAGTGCCTCAAGTACTACAATTCCAAAACCCTCTTGAAGTGATGATATGGATGGTAGTATGAATAGTTCTGAATTGGCATAGTTTTCAATTACATCACTATCACTTAAAAATCCCTTAAATTCAACATTATCTTCTAATTCTAATTCATGAGTTTTTTCTTTGTAAAAGTCAAGAAGTTCACCTTTTCCACCTACAACAAGTTTAACAGTAGGTATTTCTTTTTTAACATAAACTAAAGCTTCAAGAAGATAGTCAAGACCTTTATATTTATGAAATTTATCAAGAACACTTAGGAAAAATATTTGGTTTTTTTGTCGCTTAGTATTATTAGGCTTAAACAATGATGAATCAACACCATTTGGAATGGTAGTTATCTTATCTTTATAATTTTGTAAGTGTTTTGATTTGATATAATTATCCTGTGTTATTATAATTTTATCTGCCTTATTTAATAGAAATTTAAGTGCAGTTTTATTGTAAATATTTGCAATTGTATTTGCAAAACCATTTCCAATAATATCATTATGATATGTTACTACAAGTGGTTTATTTTTAATTCTTGAAATTATATTACTCCAATCACTACTCCATGGAGTTGGAATGTGTGTATGGACAATATCAAAATTCTCACTAAGAAGTGTTCTTGGAAGACTTGGAGTAATATTAGTATTTGCAATCTTTCCATAATATTTAAGACGTTTAATTGATATGTTATCATATATTTGGTTAGTTGGAGTGTTTTCTGGTTGCTTAGCACAGATTACCTTAACTTCACAATTATCATACATAGCTAATTGTTTAGAAATATAATAAACATACTGTTCAACACCACCAATAAATGGATAAAATCGAACTGGGGTCTGTATAATCTTCAAAAATAAAACCTCACATTTTTTTTATTTAGAAAAAAGGTATCTAACATATCACATGACTTTTTACTAAAATTTTTTCATATTATATTAATATAATTATATATAATTATAATTATTTAATAGATTTTCTTATTATAATGGTAGTTGTTGACTTGAAATAATTTCTTTTAGAGTTTTTTTTTATTGAAATTTTATTTTATATTTAACAATTAATTAAGTATTAACGAAGTTTAATTGATGATAATATTAATAGATTAAGACTAACTTTAAAAGTATTATACTAGATATATGGTTATTTAGATTATAATGGAATATTTAATTATCCTATTAAATCATACAAAGACATGTTCCATTGGATAGTATGGAGTGATTATTATGAAAATAGATGAAATGTCTTATAGAAGATTGAAGATACTGTTAGTTATTGACTAGTTATTTTAATAATAGGATTGTTTAGTGGAGAAATACATATTATAGGAATTGGAATAGGATTTGTAGTAACAGATATTATTTTAATTTATTATAAGAGAAAATATTTGAATTTATAATTTAGAGGTGTATATATGAGTAGTTTAGAGGAAGTTAGTAAAAAAATGATGAATTAATTAGAAAATCAACTGCTTCTAAAGTATTTATAATATCACGTTGTATATCAATTTTAAGTTTAACAGTTGTTGCTCTTTGTTTTGAACAATGGAGATTAATGGGGATTGCAATGCTTTTATTGTGTTGTTATACTTTTCCTATTAGATATGTTAGGTATTTTAAGAAACTTGATGATGAAGGGGATACTGAAAATTAAATAATCAATCTTTTTTATCTTTATTTTAAAGTAGTTTATTAATAGAAAATTAAAAAATAGAACTTTATAAGCAAAAAATTAGATAATAGGTAATCTAATTATTTTTTAGGATTTTCAAATAATAATTCTCAGTTTTTGCTGCGATACTGTTCCAATCATATTTCTTAGCACTTTTTCTACATAAATTTCTTTTATTATATGAAATTCCATCACTAATCAATTGGTTGATAAGAATAGCTAAGCTATCGACATTATCATTAATTATCCAACCATTATCTTCGTTTATTAAATCCTTTGCAGCGTTCATTTTAGCATTCACTGTAATAACAGGAACTCCACAGGCATTTGCTTCGATTGCAATGATTCCAAAACCTTCTCTTAATGATGGGAGTACTAGTATTGATGAACTTTTAAGTGTTTTATATAAATCTTCTTTATTTTTATAAAATCCTAAAAAGAAGACATTTTTCTCAAGTTCAAGTGTTGATACAATATGTTTTAGATAATCTTCCATTGGGCCTTCTCCTACAATAAAACATTTTGCATAAGGATGTACATCTACAACCTTTCTCATGGCTTTAATTAGTAAATCCACGTGTTTTTCAGCAATTAAACGTCCAGCATATATAACATCACAGTATTGTTTACTAGGATCTAAATAGATTATTTCATTAATATTCACTCCATTTGAAATAATTATTGAATTAGAAGGTTTATTATTCTCCAGCATATTTTCATATGTGGCAGTAGAAACACAGATAACATTATCAGTAAGATGTAGAATTCCTTTTTCAACTATCTTTCCAAAAAATCCTTTTCTACCCATATAATCATACCAATAATCATTCCATACTTCATGTAATGTAATTACAAGATTAGCTTTCGAATTCATAGTTTTTAATTTGCTAGTGTAACATGAAAAATAAGGAAAACCTTGACAATCAACAATATCAAAATCATCGAAGTTAACACTTACTAAACACTTAGCAAAGTATAATGCTTCCTTAATAGATCGGGATCCATCCTTGGTATATAATTCCATTGGTTTTCCCACACTATGATATGTTATATCATTGTATTTGATAGTTTCTTGTCCATAATATTCTTTAGTTTCCATCCAGTAACCTAATGAAAAAACATGAATATCATGTCCTCTTAGTCTAAGACGTTTACCTATTTCAAATATTCTATTTTCTGCTCCACCAGTAACCCAGGGATATGCAGTATCATAAATAAATGCAATTTTCATGATTAAATCCTCTAAAAAATATGGATGTTTAAAAAACAAGGTTCTTATAAAAGAAGTGGTATTTTAATAAAAGTAGATTATGAGTATTATTAATTACCAAATCTTCTTTTCAACATATATTTCACGTGTCTCCAGCCATCAGTAAATGAACTTAACTTAGCTTCTCCACCACCACGTTTTTTATATGATATTGGAATTTCTTTTATATTTAAATTTTTTTCTCTAGCTTCAATAACCATTTCAACTGCAAATTCCATACCTGGTGCTGTTAAATTCATTTTATGTAGTGCATCTTTGGTAAAGGCTCTCATACCACAATGTGTATCTGAATATTCAGAGTTAAAGAGTATATTTAACATTTTTGTAAGTAATGGATTTCCAATATATTGGTGAAGTGCGGGCATTGCACCTTTTTCAATTGTACCTTTAAAACGAGAACCTATTACAAAGTCACTTCCATCATCTACAATGTAATTTATGAAATCCATTGATTGTTCAAGGGGATATGTTCCATCAGCATCACCCATTATAATAATATCTCCAGTAGCTTCCTTAAATCCACGGATATATGCGTTACCATATCCTCTATTTTTTTCTAAAAATACTGTAGCTCCAGCATCTTTTGCTTCCTGTGCTGTGTTATCAGTAGAATTATTATTAACAACAATAATTTCTACATCATATCCTGCTTCTTCTATCTCATCTACTGGTATACTTTTTATTGTTTTACCTACGATTCCTTCTTCATTCAATGCTGGTATAACAAATGAAACTTTCATATTCTCTACAATCCCTTATTTTTACATAAGTATTAACACTTATGATCTATTATTATAATTATTTGTTATTACTAATATATAATATCAAAAGGTTATATTGTAATAACATCTAAGACTTCTTATTCTCTACTATTTTAGTGATTATATCATCTAATTTATTCATTGAAGTAGTCCATGAATATTTCTTCTCAACAAGAGCATGACCATTATCTGCAATGTATTTATATAATTTCTTATTATCTAATAATTTGATAATTGCATCATTAAATTCTATTTCATTATCTGCATTTAAATAATCCCTATTATCTACTGCACAAATTCCACTAATTCCCTTTGATGTTGATATAACTGGCAGGTTCATACTCATAGCTTCAAGAATCTTATTTTTAATTCCTGTACCTGATATCATTGGTGTGATGAATATAATTCCATATTTAAGATATTCTCTAACATCATCAACTGAACCTGTAACTGTAATATGAGGATTTTTATCTAATGATTTAATATAATCAGAGGGATTTCGTCCAACAATAATAAATTCAACATCCCTTTTTTCTAGGACAAGTGGATAAATATTATCTACGAAGTATTTTACTGCATCATTATTTGGTGGTGTACTCATATCTCCTAGAAATACTAGTTTACTTCTTGTTTGATTTTTGTTTTTAAAGAAATTTGTATCAACACCATTTGGAATAACATTTATTGAAATATCAACATCTCTTTCTAATAAAGTTTTATCCTTCTTATTTACAACTATGCATGAATCAAATAGATTATATATTCTTTCATATCTGTGAATTTTATAGTAGTTAAGATACCAGTAAATACGACTAAAGAGAGTATCTGCCTTTTTATACATGTTATAATTGTAGTTTGAAACAGCATCAAATGCATATACTATCTTTGGAATTTTAATATTTTTAGCATAGAAAGCCATTGGCATATCAGTAATTACAATATCAAAGTTTTCTGCGTCCACTTTTCTATTTATTAAATGACTCATACTACTTTTATAATAATAATTTAGAAAACTGTGTGTTTTTAAGTTATCAAGACAAATCATATTTTTAAGTGTGTATTTGAGTTGGTTTTTAAGTGAATGATATTCTGGTATTTTTAGGGTATTGGTTGTAGATAACTTATCTTTAATAGAATCTAGAGAATATTTTTCAGAATCAAATGATATTAAATGGATTTCATGTTTACTTCCCAATTGTTTTATTAAATGATATATAGGTAGTGTTGCACCTACACTCAGGGAGGGTATATCATGGCATATTAACAGTATTTTTGTCATAATAGTCCTCTTTATTCTTTATTTAGAGCATCTTCATATACTTTCAATATTTTATTTGCAACACTGGTCCATTTAAGATTTTTATGAATATATGCCTGTCCATTAAGAACATGTTTTTTTGCAAGTGGCTTATTTTCAATAGTTTCTATAATAGCATATTTTAATTGATTTATGTTACCATATTCAACTGTAATTCCAGCATTCATAATATCTATTAATTCTCCAGATTCTTTTGTAACAACAACAGGAGTTCCTGCAAGTATTGATTCGAATACTGTTATTGCAACACCACCCATATATTCAACTGGATTAACAAATACATCTGCATCATGATATATGCTTATTTTATCCTCTTCTTTAATAAATCCTGTGAATATAACTTTTTCTTCTATATTTCTTGTTTCTATAATTTTTTCTAATCTTTCTTTGTATGGTGTACTTTTTCCTGCAATTACTAGTTTATATTCATCATATCGTTCTGGAAGTAATGAAAATGCTTTTATTATGTTTTCAATTCCTTTTAATTTATCTAATCTTCCAAAATAGAGTATGTATGGCGAATGTATGTGTTTATCTTTGTATGTTCCATCTTCTGGTAGATTTTCATAGTCCTTTGTATTCATTCCATTGTAGATTACTCGAACATCATGTGCTTTCATTTGTTTATCATATTGTGCTTCTTCTTTTGATACTGCAATTGTTGTTGTAGCATTTTGTATTATGTTATTTCCATAGAAAATATCGTATATATGTTTTATTAATGTTTTTGTTACATGTTTTGGAGTTGAGTTATGGGGTTGGAGTACATATGGAATGTTATACTTCTTAGCATATTTTATAACTATGTTGTTTTGATAACTTCTAAGTTCATGTAAATGAATAATATCATATTTTGTTATGTTTTTATCAAGCCATTTTTTCATTTTAGGAGAATAAATAAACAATGCTAAATTAAATTCATAATCAATAGGTACCATTGTAAGATTATCTACTAAATCAGTATCTTCCTTATTATACTCAAAAGTAGTAGTTAAAATAGTAACATTATGGCCCATACTTGTTAATTGTTTAGAGAGATTATAACATACATTCACATCTCCTCCTCTTTTAAATGCAAAATAGGGAATAACTTGTAATATATTCATAATAAATCACTTAAAAATAATAAGATAATTAAATATCTTTTAATAATAAATCAAGAACTAAATTTTCTAAAATACCTTCAAATTCAATTGTAAGTTTACTCCAATCGTTTTCTTTAACAAAATTATAACCTAAAGAACCAGTATTTGCAATATCACGCTTATTCTTAAGTTGCATAGTAGCTACTGTTAGAACTTCCTCAGGTTTATTAATATAAATAAGACCATTCTTATCTCCAAATTCAGCAACAAGACCTGGAAGTCTAGTGGCAATAACAGGCTTTTTCATAGCCATGTATTCATATAATTTTATAGGAACAATGTCCTGCATTATAATTTCATCCTTGTATGCAGGAAGAATACAAATATCACTGGCACCAATTAAATCAGGCATGATTTTATATTTTTGACGTCCTGTAAGAATCATTTGATCTTCTAATTTATACTTATGTTGGATTAATTTCAATGTTTCATAGGCATCTCCATCGCCAACAATTAACAATTTAATATTAGGATACTTCTGTTTATTTTTACCTAATTCTATTGCTAATTCTTTAAGTCCAGCAAAATCATATAAAAATCCCATGAAAAACAACACAATGTCATCGTTATCTATACGATAATATTTCCTAATTTTATAACCATTATGCTTTTTAAAGTTGAATTGTTTTAAATTGATTCCAGCACCAATAATAGCCATTTTATGTGGATTAGCACCTAAATCAATTGCAGCTTCATGAAGTTTACGATTAATAGTAAGAACATATGAGGCCTTACTAATGGTATTTTTAGTTATTAGTTTACCCAATGATCTAAATTTCTTTTCAGGAATTAATTGATGTAAAACATCAATAAAGTAGTATACAAACGGTATATTATATTTTTTGGCAAGTCGTGATGCAATATTAGCATTTAAAATACCAAATGCAACTATAATATCTGGATTAAATTCTTTTATTTGACGTTTTATTTCCTTTTTATGATAGTGAAGTATGGAAAGGTAGTTAAGAATAGGAACTCTAACAAGAGGTGGTCTAATTACAGTGATATTATCTGTATTATAAACCTTTTTATACTTTTTAAAGACTTTTCTAGGACTTTTATATCCTTGATTTGAATCATCATCAATTTTCCAGTCAACTTCATAATCAATTACCCTAATCTCATGTCCTCTAAGACCTAATAATTCCATTAAATGATGTTGTTGGTGTGGATTTCTTTTTATCCAATCTGATTCTTGTACAACTAATATTCTCATAACTATTTCACCTCTTTTAGTTCTATTCCATATCAATCAAATTTAATTAAAATTCTGCACTTTTTTGTATGTTATCCCAGTTATTTACAAACCATTCATGGGTATTTTCAAGACCTTCCTCAAATGTATGAACAGGGTTGTATTTTAATATTTTTTTAGCCTTATCTATGGATGATAAGAGTTTATTTTTAGCATCCCAATCTCTACGTTCTTTATATTCAATTCCAGCTTCATTATCACATAATTCATTGACTTTGTTTGCCATGTCAATAACTCTGTGATCTTTACCAGAACCAAGATTTATAGATTCACCAATAGCCTTATCAACAACACCAAGTCTTGTAAGACCTTGAATTATATCATCAACATATGTCCAGTCACGAGTTTCACTACCATTACCAGTAATAGGTAATGCTTGTTTATTCATAGCCCAATACATGAAGTTTGGAATAACATTTCTATATTTTCCAGGAACTTCTCCAGGACCAAATACATTGAAAAATCTTGCATTAGCAATAGGTAGATCATATAGGTTATGGAAATAATTAGTATATAATTCTCCTAATAATTTAGTAACCTGATATGGTGTATGTAGACTAATACTAATATCATGTTCTTCAAATGGCATTTTAGAATCTAAACCATAAACACCACAACCACTACTGGAGTATACAAATCTTTCAACACCAGTTAATTGTGCATATTCTAATACTTTTAGAATACCTAAACCATTTACTTTTAAATCTAGTTCAGGTTTATCAACAGAATTTTGATTTGCAAAATGTGCTGCTAAATGGAAAACAAAGTCTGGCTTCTGTTTAAATACCCATTTTAAAACTTGATCATCACATATGTCTCCTTCAATAAATTCAATAGAATCATCTTTAGGTATATTCCATGTGTATGCAGAAGATAAATTATCTAAAATAATTATCTTTTTAGGATTAAATTGTGCAAGTTTTTTAGTTAAATTACTTCCAACACAACCTGCTCCCCCTGTAACAAGTATTGTTTTTCCTTCATAAGCGCTAGCAACATCCATTATATTATTTCTCCTTATATTTCCTTAAAAAAATAGTAATATATTACTTATATTAACATTAAATTTATATATCTTTTTTATTTTATTTAAGTTTTAAAAAAGTAGTTTCAATAGTATTGTATTTTTTATAAAGATTTAAGCTTAATATAACTTTTTTTTCTGTTGTTTTTAAAGTATTATGATGATAAAGAATATTGTTGTATTTATATTTGCTATTTAAGGAAGATACATTAAATAACAGAAATATCTAAGTAAAACTATATAATTAAGGATACTTTATTTTTTAGTATTTTATATCTTAAAATAAATTTTCTAGTGTTAACTTATTTTTAGGAATTTGTTTATTTAATAAAATATTTTAAATAAAATAATTTTCATATAACTACTTATGAATGATAAATATTATTGGGAAGAGTACTATAAAAAAAATCCAAATCCAGTAGATCCCTCAACATTTGCAAAGTTTACTAGTGGTTTTCTACGTCCAGGTAAATCACTTATAGAATTAGGATGTGGAAATGGTAGAGACAGTGTTTTTTTTGCAAACAATGGTGTACGCGTAACTGCAGTAGATCAAGTAGAAACAGAAATGGATTACTTAAATCATAAATATAGCTTATATAATCTTGAATTTAAGGCTGATGATTTCACAAATTTAAATCTAGATAATACATATGATTATATATATTCACGTTTTACTCTACATTCTATTAATGAAGAAGCAGAATACAGAGTAATTAAATGGATAAGTTCTCAATTAAATAATAAGGGCCTGTTTTTTTTAGAAGTACGTAGTATTAATGATCCAATGTTTTCTAAGGGTGAGAGAATTAGTAATACTGAAAATGTAACAACACATTATCGTAGATACTTGGATTTTGAAGAAACAGTAAATAAATTAGAAAAAAGTGGATTGAATGTTATTTATCAATTAGAAAGTCAAGGATTATCTGTTTATAAAGATGATGATCCAATGTTAATACGTATTGTTGCTAAAAAAGAGTAATGAATTTCAATTAAATTCATCATTAATTCTTTTTAAGTATGCTATTGATTCTTCAAATCCATAATCCATATCTTTTTTTATGTTATTATATTGACCTTTTACAAATCCTGTTGTATTATGATCAAGGGCAATATGTGGAATATGCATGTATTCAGGGCCATATATTAGTGGAAGATATTCTTCATAATCATTAGGACATGAAAATTCATAATCCTCAAATACTATTTTATTTAATGGAAAAACATAATCAGTTTTATAGATTCTATTGTGTATATTGTTATGTAATCCATCAATAGCATCAGAAATATGGGATGTTTTATCTGTTGTGAATTTCATCTTCTTATTTTGTATAGCTAATCCTTCATCAAATGTCCAAGTACCATTAATAATGTTATTTCTAAGTTCAACTTGTAATTCTGTCTGTTTATCATTTCTATCGGGAGTTAGACCACAATCTTCGATATAATCCTTTGGAAATACATCAAAATGTACAAATGGTTTTTTAAATGCACATTGGAAAAATAATATGAATGTATGACTATTAAGTTGGTCTAATTCATTGTAATTTGTGGTATCTTGTGGTTTTGTTAATTTTGATATTATTATTTTATCACTTAATCCATCAATCTTTTCTATTTCTTTTGGAAATACGTCGACTAATTTATTATAATCTTCTCTTAACATTCCAATATCTATATCATCATCCCATGGAATGAATCCACCATGACGTATGGCTCCAAGTAATGTTCCATAATCTAGCCAATATTTTAATTCATATTTTTGACATATGTTATCAAATAATCTAAGTAATTCTAATGATAACAATTGTATCTGTCTCATGGTACCTGTTGCCTTAATATCACAACTACTGAATATTAAATCTAGCATTCTATAATGTGATTCTATTTCCCTAAATTTATTGTTGTTGTTAAATTTCTGAACTAATTCAATCATCTTTGGATGATTTTTTATAGTTTCAGGTAACATCTGATATAATTTTGATAACACAAACACCATAATATAAACTTCCTATATCTTTTTTTTGAAAAATTATTATATTTATATATCTTTCTTCAATATTAAAAAAAATTATACTTCTTATTTATACTTATTATATTCTTTCTCATGGGAAAAAAATATGTTAATTATTATAATAATGAAAAATATTCTATTCTTTCTTTAAAATATTATTTAATAAAATTCCATTTTTCATATAAAATGTGTAATAAGAAACTATATACTAGAATAACATTTATATTAGTTTCAATACATAAAAATTATTATGATGCCTATAAATAAGTTTAACAACACAAAAATTAAGATTTATGCTACAACTAAAGGAATTAAAATTGTAGATAGTCCTATAAAAATTCAAATACTTAACATATTAGATGGTCAAGTAAGTGAAATAGAAATAGTTAAACAAACAGGAAAATCCAAATCAACAATATCTGTACATCTAAAAAATCTTATTGATGAAGGAATTATAAGTTTTAAATCTCATCCATTAGATAGAAGAAGTAAATTATTCTACATATATGCAGATTATATTGGAGAAATATGTCCTGATAAAATTATATATAAATTACCAGAAATAGAATCACAAATAACATCTAAATCACAATTATATATGGAATTATTTAGGCAATTCAAATCAATATTATTAATTCATGGTTTACAAATAGAACCATTAGAAGTAGCAACAGGTCAAAGAATTGGTGAACATCTTTATTCACAATTTGAATATGAGACTCTTGAACAATTAACAGAATTAGTAAAAGATAAATTCAATGAATTAGATTTAGGTCAACTTAAAATAAGTAGTTTTGAACCTTTAATTTTAAAAAATAATGGGTGTCATGAGTGTTTTAAACTACAATATAATATTTCAACATGTAATGTTACAAAGGGAATATTAAAAAGTATTTTTGAATCACATTTCAACAGAGAAGTTTCAGTAGAAGAAGTAGAATGTACTTCAAAATATGATGATTGTTGTACATTTACAGTAGATTACTAGTATTGTTTATACTTCTTTATTTTTCTTTGAATACTAACTGGTATGAATGTAAACCAGTCACCCATACATGTTCGAATTATCTTTTCTTTCATGTATTTTTTTTGAAGATTAGGTAGAGTATCATAATATCCTTCTGACATAGATGCACCCTTAGAACGATGTTCTAATTCTGTGGGGATAAGATATGCATTGTATTTCTTATTTTTTATAGTATAAACATAATCAACACAATATAAATGCCAATCAGGACATATTTTTTCATTTAATTCATATTTTTTAAATACATTCCTTGGTATTATAAATAAACATTCATCAAGAGTGGATGCTAATTCTACTTTTTCTAGTTTATAGGGTGTTACATCTACAGGAATTATTCCTTGTTTTATATTACTTCTAACAAGACTATCTGTAGTTTTACCAGCAACTCCTACAATTCCAATATTATTAAGGGTAGATAGACATTTTTCAGTACGATCTAACCAGGAATTTTGGGAAAAATAAATGTCTTGATGGGCAAATACAATGTAATTACCATGTGCTTTTCTTGCACCATGATTTAGTGCATTTGCAGCACTACTGTACTTGTTTTTTCTATTATCAACAAGTATCAATTCATACTTTGAGGTTTGTTTTTTAAGACTTTTAAGTAAATATTCTTCTAATATAGTTTTGTTATTATATACACAGACTATACTCATCATAATTATTCCATCCTATTTTCTATGTATTTAAGAACTTTCTGTGGTAGTAATTGTTTAAATATGTTCCAGTCATCCTCATTAAATGTTTTAATAAGGAGAATTGTTGTAAAGTAGACTATAATTCCAACACCTATACTTACAAATAAGTCTAAATCTAGTAGGTATATTACTCCACCCATAACTACACTTGCAATAAATGGTTTTAGAAGTATACTTCTTAGTGGTACACTATATCCATATTTATGCATGATATACATGTAGAATAACACCATACTAACTTCATTAATAACTGTAATCATGGCAGCTCCAGTACTGTCAAATAACTTTATTAGTATGAAATTTCCTATTGTACTAAAGAGTAAACATATGAATGTTGCCTTTACAGTTTCATGTTGTTTATTGATAGATGCAATACTTGTTCCAAGAATATAACTAAGGAATATTGCAGGTAGGGCCCATATAATCAATTCAAGTACTGGAATAGTATTTATATATGCACTTCCATACATAAACAAGATGATTTTTTTGGATAACACCATTGTTCCCATGGAAATAGGTACACTTAATATTGTTAAATACTTCAATGACTTTTTATATGAATATTCAAGCATGTCTGGCCTATTAACATAAAATTTTGAAAATATTGGTAGTATTGCAGTTGAATATACTGTGGGTATGAAAATCAATGCTTGCATTAAATTAAATGCAGCAGTATACTCACCTACATGTGCACTTGTTGTTAGTATATTAAGAAGTATGGTATTCATTTTAAATGATATTAGAGCAAAGATACTTGTTATTGCAAGAGGAAATGCCGTGTATATTAGATACTTCCATAGTTTTAAATTAACTTGAAAATGTATTAATCCATAGTTTTTAGTACACATTGCAAAGTTATATATTAAAACTAGTACTGTTGATATTAAATAGATTGATGCTACTCCAATAACAGACTGTTTAGTAAATACACAGAATAATACTCCAATAAACATTGTTACAGAGTTAATAATCTCTGCAATAGATTGATATTCCATCTGTTCATATGCACGAAACATGGAAGTGAATGTTCCACTAAAAGCATCAATAATCACTGAAGAACCAATAATATAAACAACTAACTTTGTTGTTTCATTAAATACTCCAATATTAACAAATAATACAAGACCAATCATGGTTATTATTGAAAGTATTAACTTTATCATACCATGATTACCAAGATATTCATATGTCTTAGTTTTATCCCGTGCAACCTCACGAATAGTGAGTGTTGAGAGACCTAAATCTGTGAAAATAGCAAATAATCCAGAAATTGCAGTAGCAAATGAAATTATACCAAAATTAGTAGTTCCAAGATATCTTGCAGAGTATAATGTATATAAAAAAGCAAGAACATATCCTATCATCTGGGATAGGAATAATACACTTGTATTTTTAACTAATGTTCTAATAGTACTCATAACTATCACTTATCTAAAT
This sequence comes from Methanosphaera sp. DEW79, assembly GCF_003266085.1. Classification (NCBI taxonomy): domain Archaea; kingdom Methanobacteriati; phylum Methanobacteriota; class Methanobacteria; order Methanobacteriales; family Methanobacteriaceae; genus Methanosphaera; species Methanosphaera sp. DEW79. The sequence continues at coordinate 27,386 of NZ_MUZW01000004.1, forward strand.
AAATCCTTTATCTTAGTATTTAACGTATACTTAACAACAGGTCTGTCCTTAATATATTTTGCAGGAACTCCACCATACATACACCATGAAGGTACGTCCTTTGTAACAACTGCTCCTGATGCAATTACTGCTCCTTCATGAATATGTACTCCTGGCATAATCATAACATTCGTTCCAATATAAACATAATCATCAATATAAACAGAATCACTTGTACTTTCAAAGGTAGGACTTGTTATATCATGTTCCATTGTATATACTTTAAAATTTCCTGCAATATTAACATTACATCCAATATATAATCCACCACGACCATCAAGAAATGCATTATCTCCAATAATAGTATTATCATTTATATGAACATTGGAGGGTCTGAAAAATCTACATTTCCAGTAGATTATTGAATTTTTTGATAGCTTTACCTTAAATATATTACGATACATGAATTCTCTAAATCTATGTGAGGGTATGTTACCTGTAATATATATGAAGTAAATATTAAGATCATGAAGTACTCTAAATATTTGAAATATTCTCTTTGAAATAAATGAATCAGGATCTTCTTCAACTTTTTTTTTAAGTATTTCTTTTAAATTCAAATATATTCCTCGTCTATTTCATGTTTTAATTGTCTAAAAAGTACATCATGAACATTCTGCACAGCTTCATCCATATTCAAATGTTTATAGTTACATAATCTTCCCATAAATGTTATTTGAGGGAATTTTTCAGTTAATTTTTCATATTTTCTAAATAATTCCATGTTCTCCTCTGTTATTATGGGATAGTATGGAATGTTAGTTTCATCATATTTTGGATTATAATCTGTTGGAAATGCAAATTGTATGGTGGTATTTCTTGCATGTTGTCCTGTAATGTACTTATATTCAGTAATTTCAGTGAAATGATAATCATTTGGATAGATTATTGAAGCATTTTCCTGAAAATGTATTTGATCAACTGTTTCATTCATATATACAATTGATCTATATGGAAGTTTTCCATAACAATAATTGAAAAACTCATCAATCATACCAGTAAAAATCAATTGACCAGTATATTCTTCATCATTAAAGTATACTTTTTTGTTTTCTAAGTCAATAGAAATTATATCGTTATAATCATGTTCGAGTAGTATGTTGATGTTATGATTAGAGAGCATATTTTCAAACATGGAAGTATATCCATTTGAGGGTACTGCTTGGTATTTATCTTGATAATATCTACAATCATATGATATGGTGATATTAATATTAACACCATCAACTTCACATATTTTCTCTGGATCTACTCCATAGATTTTCTTAACATATGGTGTGTATATGTTCTCATTAACATAACTAACTAGTTTTTGTATATCAGGATTTTTTGATTCTTTAAGTTTATCTAAAGGTAATGTGTCATTTACAATATATTCTGTAAGCAGTGCTGTAGTTATTTTCTGATTATCATCTTGCATAGTCTTATCAATACTTATTAAGTTAAATGGTACTGGTATAACTGTATTATTAATATTACATACTAATTTATGATTATACACATTCCATGTTGTAAATAATGATAAATAAGAATAAACTTCTTCATTATTTGTGTGAAAGATATGTGGACCATATTTATGTACTAAAATACCAGATTCATCATAGTAATCATAGCAATTTCCTCCAATATGATCATTTTTATCAATTAAAAGTACTTTTTTATCATAAACATTAGCTAATTGTTCTGCAGCAGTAATTCCTGTAATACCTGCACCTACTATTATATAATCATATTCCAAGTAAATTCCTCCTATTCTATTTTTAACTTAATTTTGTATGATTTCTATTTATTATTTTAATTCCTTTTCTTTGTAGGAATATAAACATAGCAATTGTTATGAATATCTCTGTTGTTGCAAATGATATTGCTATTCCTATCTCTTTCATTAATGTTATAAGTATTATTCCAAGTACAATATCAATTATTCCTCCAATCATCACAATAGATGTGAATGCTTTTTTATAATTGAATGTTAGCATAGTTTCAACACCAAAAACAGTACTTAATGATACTGCAAGTGGAACAATTGATATTATTTGAAGTATAATTACTGAATTAACATAAGATTGTCCAAATAATAGTAATATTATTGGTTTTGCAAATATAAATAATCCTGCAGATAAGACTATTCCAACTAAGGTCATTATTTTTGTTATTTTACGTATAAATTCTATACTTCTAGTTTTATCATCTGTTTTAACTGTACGACTTATGAAGGGGTATAATGCTTGTGATATTGGATTTAACAATCCATTTACTGCAAGTATTATTTTTTCAGCAATACTATAGTAACCAACAAGGGTGTTGTTTGTAAGAAGACCTAATAGGAATGTGTTTGTTGTTGTGTACATATTTATTGCTATTGTTGAAATAAACACATACCATCCTTCTCTTAAATGATATTTAATATCTCTTATTGAGGGTATGGTTATTTTTATATTGAACTTTGTAAGTGCTATGTATATTCCAAGAATTCCAACTAAAATATATCCCAGTGAATTAATTAATGGAACTAGCATATAATCTGTTGTATCGTGTATGAATATAAATATAAGTACTGTGAACACTATTTTTCCTATAATATTAAGAATACTGGTGTATCTCATATATTCAAGTCCTTGAAATAGCCATGTTGGAAATAACATATATCCAATAACCATTCCAAAGGTTAAGATATAAACATAACTATCTTCATTAAATTTGGGAATGAACATCACAATTAGTAGTAATATTATAAAACTTAAAATACATAAACACAGCTTTATAAACATTACAGAACTAAAAATCTGGGAAATCTTCTGATTGTCATCTCTACATATAGCTAATTCTCTAGTTGCAGATAAATTAAATCCATAATCTGTGAAGAATTGAAAATATGTAATAAGAGAAATAGCATACTGTGTTAGGCCGAATTTTTCAGGTCCAAGTACTAATGTTAAGTATGGAAGAGTAATTAATGGGAGAATATAACTAGCAAATTGTAATCCTGTTAATGAAATCATATTTTCGAGGATTCTTTTATATTCCTTACTTTTAAAAATATTTTTTAATTTCAACATACAAATCCTCTTCTTATTAAAATAGAAAAAATAAAGAATTAAACTTATTCTTCATTGAATTTATTAACATAATAGTTAATAGTTTCTTTTAATTCTTTTTTAAAGTCATGTTCACTTTTAAATCCAAAGGTTTCCTCAGCTTTACTAATATCAGCAACAGAATCTCTAATGTCTCCAGCTTTCTGTGGTAAATATTTTGGATTACAATCATATCCCATTATTTCACATATAATTTCAAGTAATTCATTAATAGTTGTGGTCTTTCCATGAGCAATATTAAATACGCCAGTTACATCATTAATTGCTACTTCATAATTTGCCTTTGCAATATTTTTAACATAAATGAAGTCTCTTGTTTGTTCTCCATCCCCATAAATTACTGGAGTTTCATTGTTTAAGAGGGCACTGATAAATTTAGGTATAACTCCACTATAAGGAGAATCTGCCTTTTGTCTTGGTCCAAATACATTGAAATATCTTAGACATGCTGTTGGTAGATGATATGTTTGTGTGAATGTATATGAATATAATTCAAGCAGTGCTTTTGAAACAGCATAGGGAGATAATGGTTGAAGAGGTAATGTTTCTACATTAGGTAAGACTTCTGTTTCACCATATACTGCAGCAGATGATGCAGAAATTACTTTTTTAATATTTGACTCATATGCTGCTTGTAATACATTGAATGAACCGTCTATGTTTGTTTTGTTAGTTGCTTTTGGTTGTTCAATACTTTCAAATACACTAATAAGTGCAGCTTCATGGAATAGATAGTCATGATTCTCAAGTATTGGCTTCATATCTAGAGTTCTAATATCTCCACAAACTAGTTCAATTCTATCATGGTCTAGATTTTTTAGATTTTCTATATTACCTGTTGTCATATTATCAATGATTGTTACTTTTGAAACATTATTTTCAAGTAATGTTTCAGTAATATGAGATCCAATAAAACCTGCACCTCCAGTAACAACACATCTTAAATCTTCCATTATGTCTCCTCCTTTATTTTTTTTAATTAGATTATTTAGTATTTTTAATTTCTATGTAATATATTTTCATAATTCTATTAATTATCTATACATTTATACACAGATGATAATATTTTTAAGTTTATTTAGTCACATTATATCTGAGTTTCAAGGTTCTATAGGGCTGTGTAATATTTCCTTTATATAATTCAATATTTAATTCATGCATACCAATTTCTGTTGTACTGTAGATATAATATGGTGTTATAGTTTCCTCATTATCCTTTAATGTCTTATTATATGAGGCAAGTAAGGTATGATTTGTTTTAACCTTTACAGTGTAATTCATATCAGTATGTTCTTGGTTTTTAATACCAATATTTATCTTTCCAATAGAATACTGGCTCATATTAGTAGGATAATCTGTTGTGTTATTATTATGGTCAAGAATATAAAATTCTGTATAGTCTTCACCAGGATTATGAATTACAACTAGATATATAACTGATATCATAGCAATGATAAGTGCAATGATAAGAATGCCTTTTATAATTTTATCTAATAATTTCATACTCCACCTATTAATTATAATTTGACTATGTAATTATAATTTAATATGTATCTTTTTATATAGATAATTATATAAAATAAAGAAAAATCTTTTCATAATATAAATGAGGAGTTTATACTAATGAATGATAAATTTTATGTAACAGACTGTGAAGGACCATTATCAATTAATGATAATGCATATGAAATATCTGATTTTTTTATTCCAGAAGGAGGTCATTTCTTTAGTATACTTAGTAATTATGATGACATGCTTGTAGAAGAAAATACTGAAGGATATCTAGCTGGAAGTACATTAAAACTAATATTGCCCTTTTTTAAGGCATATGGCTTAACTGAAAAAGATCTTATTGAATTTTCAGAAGATAATATTTTCATGATAGATGGTGCTTATAATATGATAAAATATATTCAAAGTATCATGCCATGTTATATTGTAAGTACAAGCTATAATCAATATATTAAAGCTTTATCTGATAAAACTGGATTTATTTATGAAAATACTTATTCAACAAATTTACAATTGGATAAATATGATTTAAATCAGGAAGAACAAGATAAATTACTTGATATTCATGATAATATCTTATTTGATTCAAGTTTTGAAAATATTCATAGGATTTTTACAAATGTTATCTCAAAGATGGAAATAAACAATCTTATTGAATCAGTAAAACCTGTTGGTGGAATAGGTAAACGTGATGCAATACTAGATATTATTGATAAAAACAATTATAAACCTGAAAATTTAATGTATAGTGGAGATAGTATAACAGATAAGGAAGCATTAGAATATGCAAGGGATAATGGAGGATTAAGTATCTCATTTAATGGTAATATTCATTCAATTGAATCTGCTTCAATATCAATAGCTTCAACTAACAACTTAATATTAGCAGTTATTGCAGATATATTTAATAAAAAAGGTAAATCAGCAGTTTATGATTTTATCAATGATTATAATAATGAATCTCTTGAAACAATATTAAATTGTTCAGATAATATAGAAATAACACAGCAATTATTAGTTAATAAGCCATCTATAGACATAGTAACTAATGATAATAAAGAAACTCTAAATAATATGACAAAAGTTGTACGTGATAAAGTACGAGGAAAAAATATAGGAAATTTAGGATAGGTAATAAAAATGGATTTTGAAATAGAAGATACATATTGTGAAGCATTTACTGGAACTTGTGTAAGAATGATTGTAACAGCAGAAGATGATATAACAATCAAGAAAATAGCAAGTGATGCATCAGCAACACCAGGAACAGTAATAGGGAGAACAGAATCTGGAGTAGAAAAATTTTTAGATAAATCAGAAACACCAGATAATAGGCCTGGTGTGATAATTCAATTCTGGTATAATACAAAAGATCTTGCAAAATTTGATAAGGAATTATCATTTAGAATACGTCAAGATATTCTTGTAAAACCATTTGTAAAGATATTTGATGCATCTATAGATCCATTTGACTACATTGATACAACAGAACATGTAGGTCATTGTGGTGATGGATATGAATGGACAGAAGAAATTGATGGTAGAACAATGATAAGAGTACCAATATGTGTTCCAGATTTTTATATTGAACAAAAATTAGGATGTATGCAGGGAATAATGGGAGTAAACTTCTGGTACTATTGTAGTACAAAAGAAGCAGTACTTGAAGCTGGATATAAAGCATTAGATGCACTTTCTGAAGTTGATGGTATATGTACACCATTTGATATCTGTTCTGCAGGTTCAAAAGTAGAAACAAATTATCCAGAAATTGGTCCTACAACAAACCATCCATACTGTCCATCTCTAAAAGAAAAGCTTGGTGATGAATCAATGGTTGAAGACGGAGTAAATTACATACCAGAAATAGTAATTGATGCTTTAACAGTTGAAAATGCTAAAGAATCATTAAAAAAAGGAATTGAAGCTTTAAATGGGGTAGAAGGTGTAATTAAAGTGTCTGCTGGTAATTATGGTGGAAATTTAGGTAAATATAAATTTAATTTAAAAGATGTACTAGATTAGAGTTGAAGTATGATGAAATTTGATATAATAGGATGGGGAGCATTAAATATTGATAGATTATGTCATGTTAATGAATTTGCACCATCTGATGGAGAAACATTTGTAAATTATGAAACAAAATCCTGTGGAGGATCAGCTGCTAATACAATTATTGGTATGGCAAAACTAGGACTAAAAACTGGATACATTGGAAAGGTAGGTAATGATTCAAATGGTAAAATGATGCAAGATTATCTTGAATCACATAATGTGGATACTACTCATCTCATAAAAGGAAACGGTGAAACAGGAGAAGTAATAGGTTTTGTAGATAGTAGTGGTGATCGTAAGTTATATGTAACTCCAAAAATAAATGACACTATTTCAAATTCTGAAATAAAAAGGGATTATATTAAAAACACTAAATTATTACACTTAACTTCATTTGTAGGATTAAATCCTGAAGATCCATCTATTGATACACAAATGGAATTATTAGATGAATTAAAGGATGATGTAATTGTATCATTTGATCCGGGAATGTTATATGTAAATAAAGGACTTGATTTCATGAATAAACTAATATCTTACACAGATATTTTACTTATCAATGAAACAGAGTTATTATTAACTACAAATAAAAAAACATTACAAGAAGCTGTGGATGAAATATCACAAAAAGTAGATATTTTAGTAGTTAAATGTTCAACAAAAGGTTCTTTTATTAAAAAAGGTGATGAAGAATATAATATTGGAATATTTGAAGTTGATGCTATTGATACAACTGGTGCAGGAGATGCATATAATGCAGGATTTTTATATGGTTTAATAAATAACTATACTCTTGAAGAATCTGGAATAATAGGTAGTTATATTGCAGCTCAATCAACAACAAAATCTGGTGCAACAGAAGCAATACCATTTTCAAAAGATATATCAATTGAAAAAATAATACAAAATCTTAAAAATTATTAATAACAAAAATATTTATTGTTATAAATTTATTATTTATTATATATATTATAGAATTCATAGAATTTATCAACTAGAAGGAGAATAAAAATAATGATACATGGAACAAAAGTATTAAAAGAAGGATTCGCTAAAATGACAAAAGGCGGAGTTATTATGGATGTAGTAAATGCAGAACAAGCAGCTATAGCTGAAGATGCAGGAGCAGTATCTGTAATGGCTTTAGAAAGAGTACCATCTGATATAAGAAAAGCTGGTGGAGTAGCAAGAATGGCTGATCCATCAAAAGTAATTGAAATTATGGATGCAGTAGATATTCCTGTAATGGCAAAAGTAAGAATTGGTCACTTTGTAGAAGCACAAGTACTCCAATCATTAGGAGTAGATATGATAGATGAAAGTGAAGTATTAACACAAGCAGATGAAGACTTCCATATAGACAAAGAACAATTCACAATTCCATTTGTATGTGGGGCAAGAGACCTTGGAGAAGCTCTAAGAAGAGTAGATGAAGGGGCAGCAATGATAAGAACCAAAGGTGAAGCTGGTACTGGAAATGTTGTAGAAGCAGTAAGACACATGAGAACAATTCAAGGTGCTATAAGAGAAATTGAAAATAAAACAGAAGAAGAATTATGGCAAGTAGCTCGTGAAATTAATGCACCAAGAGAATTAGTAAAATTAACAGCAGAAAAAGGAAGAATTCCTGTAGTTAACTTCTCAGCAGGTGGAATAGCAACACCAGCAGATGCAGCATTAATGATGCAATTAGGAGCAGATGGAGTATTTGTAGGTTCAGGTATTTTCAAATCAGAAAACCCGGAACTTGTAGCAAAAGCAGTAGTTGAAGCAACAGCTCACTATGAAGATGCAGATTTAATTGCAGATGTATCAACTGATTTAGGTGCAGCAATGCCTGGTATTGATATTAATGAAATACCAGAAGAAGAAAGATTACAAAACAGAGGAAACTTAATATAAGTTCTCTTCTTTATTTTTCTTTATAAATAAAATACTATTTTTTTTATATAACTTAGGAGATTATATATTTAATATTCAAGAGGTGAAGTTGTGGATAAAAATATTGAAAACACACTCATACTTAAAGATGAACATATTAAGTATATAAAAACATCAGATAGACTTAGAATAATTAGAAAGAATATTCCCCAAGGAAATATCACTATAAAAACATTGGTTGATACTCTCATAAATGAAGGAGTCTATCTCTTAATAATAATATTAGTAGCTCCATTCTTATTTCCAGTATCTATTCCAGGGAGTAGTACACCATTTGGCGTGTTAATAATATTACTTAATTTTTCAATACTCTCTAATGGACATTTACATCTACCAAAATTCATATCAAAGCAAGTATTAGCTACAGAAACTATTGATAAATTCTTTGATATATTACATAAGGCATTAAGTTATGTGGAATTAATATCAAAGCCAAGGGGTAAACTAGTAACAAACAAGCATATTCTTAAAATTAATGCAGTAATAACGATTATTTTAGCATTTTTATTGTTTCTACCACTACCTATTCCATTTACAGATTTCATACCAAGTGTAGCAATACTGTTGTTAGCAGTAAGTAGTTTAGAAAATGATTCCTATCTAATGATAATAGGATATGTTGCAACTGTTATTACATTAGCTTACTTCTATTCAGTAGGTTATATTGGGGTTGAAATAATTCGTGCTGTGCTAAATACTATTTTAGCATATATTTAAAAAAAATAGAGGATGTTTATAGAAAAAAATTAATTTTTTCTTTTACCTTTTGGTCTAGGAATTACTTTATGTTCATTATTAGATGTGGTTCTATTGATTTCATCTAATTTTTCTTTCCATCCTTGTCTTTTAATACCTTCAGAATTAAAGCTAATCTTTTGTGTTGACTGTTTTTCTTTTCTTATGTATGGTGTTTTTTCATTGTTATGAATAACTTTAATGTTCTGATTTTTAGATACTTTTGGAGCTTCATGAATCTTATTTTCTTTTTTCATATTGTTTGCAGAATTCACATTCATATCAAATACTTTTTTAGGTTTGATATCTTCAGGTTTTGGATCTTGTGTATCTTCATGTTCTACTACAATATCATCAAATTCTGTAACATTATCTATTGAATGTTCTAATACTATATCATCTGCACTAGAAGTGTTATGTTCTATTATTATTTCATCACTTGCAGTTTCAGCTTTAGTATTTACCTCATCAACAGTATCATTTTCATCTAACATAACTGTATCTATACTTTCATTTGTTGTGTTATCAATGTAATCATGATTTATGATTATGTTATCTGTATTATCTTCTGGTGTATCCGGGATTATATCTTCACTTCTATCTATTACAATTTCTTCAGATGTATCTGGAGTTATTTGTTCTGTTGTATTATCAATTATATCTTCTTTTATATTGATATATGGCATATCTGATGTAGAGTACATATTAGGTTTTGGTTTTGTTTGTTCAACATTTGCCTTTTTTGGATGAAATGTTCTTAGTATAGTATCTTTTAACATACCTAATGAACTTTTTACTTGTTTTTCTGATTGTTCTTTTACATTTTTAACTGGATTAGTATCTATTTTTGAGCCAATTCCAAAGAAACTATCTTGACTCATTTCATTTCTTGTATTTTGTAATGAGTCCATTTCTTCTATTTCTCTTGAAACATCATTAAATGGTTCTTCTGTATGTTTTATATAGTTTTTTAACCAACCATTTAATGGATATTCATTTAATCTGTTTAATGGAATCCATTCAAAGTTTTCATAATTATTTGATAGTAATAATTCTCCATTTAATATATGTCCAGTCATTATTACATGTATTTCTTTTACACTATGTGTTACATAGTTTGTTACTCCAATTATCTTTCCAGGATAAACATAATATCCTATTTCCTTTGGTATTCTATTTATAACAACTTCATCAAAACTATCATCATTTGTTAAAACAGCACCTGGAAGATCCCATCTTGATTTTCTATCCTCACGTTTTTCTTTAAGAAGTAGGATTTTACCCTCATCATTACTTACGACGGTTTTTACATACATTTTAAATGTTTTCATTGTATAAACATCCTATTGTTTTATTTAAACTTCATTTTTAATTTCTATTAACTATTATACTCTAAGTTTAAATCTCTATTGATAATAATGTATATAATTACTAAGTATTATTTATTAGTATTTTTTGATATGGAAAATAAGTTTTCTATTAAACTCTTAGTAAAATCATAAATTGTAATAATATATAAATAAAATTAATATTTATAACCAAATTAGTTATGAAGATATATTGTGTAGATGAAATTAAAAAAAATAACAATACTTATTATAAGAGTAGGGTGTAGCTATTTTAAGTTTACTTGGATTATATGCTAAGAAATTACATCAGAGGTTATATATGTAAAATAAGTGGTTAAACTCTAAAAATAATAAAAAAATAGAAGTGGAGGTTATTGTGTTACATTAGCTTGCGTATTTGTGTTGTTTGCAATGTTTTGTTTTTCAAGTTGACCATAATATGCACTATCTAAGTTAAGATCATGAAGTTTCTTATTTAAATCAGGATTTTGATCTAAAAATGTTTTTATATCGTTATATACTTGATTTAACTCTGTTGATGACTGTGCATTGTCAGTACTTGCTTGATTTATCGTATTTTGTGCATCAAGAGCAGTTTTTTCTCCTTTAACATATTGTGATAATGCATTTAAGAGTGTTACTGTAGCATTAAGATTTTTAGATTCTAGTTGAACTCTCTTCATTTGTAAGTCAATGTATTGTTTTTCAGTGTCATTATTGGTATTTGTCTTAGTTTCATTAAGACGTAATAATTCTTCTGAATATTTTGGTGTTATTTGATTGTTTATTGTATGTATTAATGTATCTGCATCAGTACTATTTTGTTGATTGATTTGATTTGTTGTACTTGCTATTTCTGTTTCAACAGCACTTGCATTTTGCAAGGTTTTATTGAAGTTTTCAGATAATAAAGTACTTTGATATGATTCATATTGTGGTATTGCTATGATTAAAGCAACTAAAATTACTGCAATAATACCAATAATCATCTTTTTGTTCATTATCTCACCTTTTATTATTTTATTTTTTATATTTGTTTATTATAACTTAACTAATTATAGTATAATATTATTATTTTTAAAAAGTTTTTTTCTAAAGTTTTATTAATTGTGAAGTTAATAGTATAATTATATTAATAATTGTATATTTAATTAGATAAGGGTAAATGTTTTTTAATTTTATTTTTTTTTTCTATAGATAATTAAATTGGATCAAATTTAAAAATAAGGTAACAAAAATTAACTTAAAATATTAAGGTGAAGTTATGGACGATAATCAAGAGGATTCACGACTTGAAATGTCACAACAAAATAAACAAATAATACAACAAGTCTTTGAATTAGAATTAGATGGTCATAAAGATGCAAGAGAGTTATATAAAGAAGAAATAGCAGGATTTTTAATTAAAACAGATGATGGATCCTATACTTTATCATCAGAAAAACGTTCTGATGGTATAGAGACATTACATAGTACTTTTGGTGCACGTACAGAGGCATTTGAAAAATTTGCAATTCCATCTAAACTTAAAGAAAAAGCAGAATCAAGAAAAATTATACGGGTTTTAGATATATGTAGTGGTATTGGATATAATGTATCAGCATTACTTGACTATTTAAATGATAGTGATGTTGTAATAGAAGTTGATATGGTTGAATCCTCTTTAGAAACATTGGCAACTACCCTTTTTATTCCAGATATATGTAAATCCCATGGTTTTGTTAAGAAAACAATAGAACTTTACTTAATAGAAAATGGTTATCTACAGTATAATAAAGTTCTAAGTGACATTCCCTCAAATATTAAATTAAATATTCATGTCTGTGATGCACGTGATTTTTTAAAAGAAAATGCAAATAAAGAGTATGATGCAGTATTTTTAGATCCATTTAGTCCAGCTAAATGTCCGGAATTATATACTGTTGATTTTTTCAATAAATTAAAAGAATTCTTAACAACAACTTCTCTTATATTAACATATACAGCTGCAAGTGCAGTTAGAAGTGCTATGATTAAGGTAGGTTTACATGTTGGTGAAGGTCCACAGTTTCATAGAAGTGGTGGAACAATAGCTTCAAAATGTTTTGACTTGTTAGATAAACCCTTAGCATTTGGTGATGAGAAGGTTATAGCTTTAAGTGATGTTGGAGTTCCATATATGGATCCTGATTTATCTGATGATTATAACACAATAATTGCAAGAAGACAATCTATACGTAGTAAGATTAGAGGAGTATCTGTATTTCCATCTTCAAGTAAACTTCCACGTTATCTTGGAATTGATCCTATGGAGATTGAAGATGAAACATTACGTGATAAATTAAATGGTTATGTTCAAAATATGGGATTTGAAGCATTAAATGATCCAAGAATTTTAAGTATGTTGGATATAGATAGAAATGCACCTAGTAAGAATCAGGTTCTTGAATTAGAGCAGAATATGGAATATATATTAAATTCAATATAGTTAGGTAATATTATACTACCTAACAATAATTATTATATTGACTATACTTGTTTCTATTTTTATTAGATCTTTCTATGTTAATAGCACTAACTTCTCCAATGATGTGTATATTTATATTCCATATTGGATTGTTTTTTTGGATAGGAATTGCTAGTATATCTTGTATTTTACTTTTTAATTCTTTTTCTAGTTTTTCTTTTCTATGGGGTATGTATGAATCAACATGGCATGTTATGTTAAATGTGTCATGGTATGTTATTTTATGTCTTATTTTTCTAAGTATTGTGGATGTAATGTAGTTTGTATTGTTTATAACACATTCTACTGGAACTATTGTTTCAAGTGTTTTTATATTTTCATTTTCTATTTCTTTTATTAATTCTTGTGGCTTTGGATATTCTAAGAAGAATATGTATGGATTTTCTGATTCTTTAAGAAAATAATCTTCTTTTTTATTGTTTATATTTTTTTCAAATTGATAAATCATTTCATCTAGTTGTTTGGCATTTTCAGTTTCATTGAATTTTATTAATAACTCTGGTTTATTTGTTTTATGTATTGACATAACAGTGGACTTTCACTCCATATTTATATACAATGTATATAATTTTTATAATTTTATTTTATATTTTATAATATATAATATTTTTTATTATAAAATTTATATATTATGATGTAGTTATATATTATTATGAATGAAAGGGGACAAATAACAATAGAATTTATGGTGGTTTTTATATTGTTACTTGGTATATTTTTGACAGTATTATCCATTACAAATGAAGAATTAGATAGTATAAATCAGACACAAAAAAGAAAACAGGCAAGAATGGTCTCTGATGATATAGCAAGTGTTATTAATCAAGTCTATATTCAAGGATCAGGTTACTCAAAAACATATACATTACCTTCTAAAATAAATCAAGAAACATACATAGTTCAAATAAATAAAACTGGTGTTTATATAAATAGTCATTATCAAATAACAAAAAGTCATTATATTCCAAAAAAGAACATAATACAAAAAAACTATATTTTACTACCAAACAATACATATGTATTTAAAAATAATAACAATATAATAGAAGTAGTATCATAATACTATAAAATTCTATTTATTAAAAGTAAAATAATGATAATATTATTATGAATAATAAAGGACAACTTACAATAGAATACATTATCTTGTGTAGCATATTGTTAATTACATTAGTACTTACAATAAACACAATCACAAATGAAGTAGAAAAAAACACAATACTATCAGCAGCACAAATAGGAGCACAAAATGGAATAAATAAAAATGGATATGCCACATACTACAACGATACATTCAACAACTACAATCAACATCATCCACAACTTTTAACACCAACAACAATAAAAATAATCAACATAACATTAGATGAGAAAAATAAAACAATATTCATACAAACTACTGTAACTACTAAAACAACACTAGATACACAAGAAAAAAACATCATGGGTTCACGTATAAACTACTACATAAGAAAAAGTATAACAGATACATTTGGAAAAAATCCAACAAACATATATTATGATCCAGCAAAATCAGAAAACTACATAATAAAAACACAACCAGTAATATGGAAATAATATATAAATTATCAAAGTGGGATTAGTCAAGTATAATACCTAGAAATAAAACTAAAATAATCTTGTTTGAAAAAAATAGAAAAATTAGATAATAGCACCTTTACTTACATATGCTATTATAATACCAAGTAAACCAAAAAATATTCCAATACTCCAAATTATATAAACAACTTGTTTTTCCTTCATTGGCCTTTTAAGAATGTATCTTATAAGTGAATTAAAACCACCACTTGGAGCTACAAGCTCACCATTCTCTTTAACCTCTGTTGGCTTAAAATTTTGACGTTCCATAACACCAACACTTCTAAATTTAAGAAAGCCATCAATAATATTGGGAATAAGAACAATAAATGCAATGATTTTTACTCTTCCAATAAATGCAATAATTGCAATACATGCACCAATTATTAATGTTCCAACATCACCTGGAAATACATTAGCAGGATATTTATTGTAGAATAAAAAAGCAAGTAATGCACCTAACATTGAAAATGATATGATAGCTACATCATATTTATTCATAATAATACAAGATAATGTTAATGAAGTCATAGCAATAACACCAAGTCCTGTTTCAATACCATTAAATCCAGCTAACATATTTGTTAGATTGGAAGCAATAGATACAGCAATTGGGATGAATATCATGTAAATAATGCCTACATTTGGTGGAGTAACCCACATAATAGGTAATCCTGCAATCCAAAGAAGTAATAATTTTTCCTTTGAAGATAACATTATCAAGTCATCAACCATACCAATAATACCAGTAAGAAGTATTACAATGAGTGTTATTGTAAGTTGTGACTGCCATTGAGGATAGAGATATACTCCAACCATTATAGCAATTGCAAATCCAAGTATGATTCCTATTCCACCCATCTCTGCAACTTCAGGCTTACTTAACTTATGTATATCTCTTCCAACAATATCTGCCTTTTTAAGTCGTTTAATTAAATGGGGCATAACAGTAAATGTTATTATAAACGATATAAATCCACAAATACCAGATGTTAATAGGAGTTGTCCAGTATTCACTTAGTACACTCCCGTCTGTTTAGAATTAATTAATTTTTTTTCTTTTTTTAAGATATAGTAAACAGTTCTAATTGGTATATCAAGCATTCGTGAAATGATTTTTACTGGCGTTCCCTTATTTTTAAGTTCAACAATTTGATTTCTTGTATCTTGAGAATACTTAGATTTGGGACCTTGTTTTAATTTCTTATTTTTAAGATAGTAAACTGTTTTCTGGCTAATATGTAATCTTTTAGCAATTGCTTTAGGATTAAAACCTGAATTTAACATTTCATCAATTGTATCTCTTATTCCTTCATCATATTTCTGTGGACGACCTCTTTGTTCAATAATGGAAATTGTAATTCCTAATTCATTTAATGCATCAAGGTATGTTTGTGATGTTCTTTCATATAAACTTTGAGGACATTCTATTGTTTCAAGGTCAGGGTTTTCATCTAATAATTCAATAATTAATCTTGAGGATAAGGGTTTGTTTACATGTATTTTTGAACTCAAAATACCACCACTCTTTATTTATTTATTATTTCTAAGAATTTTTTTGCTTTATTAGTTGATGGTTTTTCTATTTTTTGCAGTGCTGCTTTTTCTTTTGCAGCTTCATCTTTATCTACATATAAAAGGTCAGCAGCTTTATTTAATGAAATATTAGACTTACTATTTAATGCAATAGCACCATAAGCTGCATGATTTGATTTAAGATGTAGTTTTTTACGTTTTGTTTCAAGATCTAATTTATATTGGATTGTTTCCTTCATATTCGGGATTGTATCAATATTTTCTCCACTATCTTGTAATAATTCTATTACATCCTTTGGAAATATATTTTCAAATACTTTTATTTGATTAGAATCTAATGTTGGTCTAAGGTTAGGAAATGGTCCAGAATAGTTATTACGTCTATTTTCAGATGTTGTTAAGTAATATTTAAAAATATCCCATAGTATTAGTATAAATGGTGTTTCTATGTAGTAATGTTTTTTAATTTCTGATTCTTTATTCAGATCTTCTTTTAATTCTCTATCTAATTTGTGATCCTTCGTAATAAGATTTACTTTTCGAAGTTTAACGTATGTTAATTCTTCTTCTAATTCAATACGTTCTTCTGCTTCTCTTGCAAGTCTTCCAGCATCTTTTCTAGCTTCATTAAGTACACTGTTGTAAGTGTCTATCTTTTTCATATTATGAATATGTTTGGGTATAATCTCATCTATCTTCTTACTAACAATATTTTCTGAATAATGAAGATATGCTATTGCTAGGGCATTTTGAACATATTTATCATTTATTAATGATGGTTTTTTATGATGGAATTGAAGTAATTCAATACGTACATTTGGTCCATAACGTTTACGTAATTCTAATTCATAGTTTGATTCATCAGCATAATCAATATTCATCTTTCTGCTAACCCATTTACCAGTATTTTCATCTTTTATTTTAGCAATTACAGTTATACTTTTTACACGTCCTCTTTTTTCTTGTTTCATAATCTTAATTATTTTACGATATGCTTCAAGACTATAATTTGTTAATTGGGAACGTTTTAGGAGGTATTCTCCTCCTAATGGTAGGTATTTAATTAATTCTAATCTACAAATTCCACTCATATCTGAATCAAATTTAAATTCAGAACTTCCACATTCACACTTACAACTTTCTACTTCATTCTCATCATATACTAGAATATCTTCAAGTGTTTTTTTCTTATATTTTTGACCACATTTTTTACATTCAAGTTCAACATATTCTTCTAAGTGACCTATTGCTATTTTATGAGAAGCAATAGCAGATTTTACCTGATCAAGAATATTTTTCTTATTTGATGCTTTTATACGGAAGTATTGTGCATGTCTAGATTGATCATGTACATCATCAGGGATAATTTCAGGATTACTAGAATTTCCTCCTTTACTATAACGTTTTAAAGCACTATATGGTGAAGTAAATCCTCTGATTTCCATTTTATTACGAATATTTTGTAATTGTTTTAAGTTACTATTAAGGTAGCTATATATTTTTATGAAACTATCAAAATCTTCAATACTTTCAGCAATAACAGGTTTACTTTGTATTGTTTTAAGAAACTTCTCACTTTGTGTCACTAAGATGTCGCTCATTTTATATATTCACCAACATTTCCTTCTGTTGTTAAAAGTTCCATACTATCAGTAGCAAGTAACATACCATTAGATTCTACACCAAATAATTTTGCAGGTTGAAGATTTGCAACTACAATAACCTTTTTATCAATAAGTTCATCTACTTCATATCTTTTAGCTATTCCTGCTACTACTTGTCTTACTTCTTTGCCTAAATCCACTTGTAATTTAAGTAAATTTTTACTTCCATCTATTTTTTGTGCTTCTTTTATTTGTCCAACTACTAATTTTACTTTTCCAAATTCATCTATACTTATTAAATCACTCATATTATCGTCCTCATTTTCTTTATTTTCTTCTTCAAGAGAATATAATTTATCTTTTTCTTCTTTTATTATTTCATCAGGTATTTTAGAAAATAGTGGTTTTGCACTATTGATTTCATATCCTGCAGGTAAGAATTCTTTTGCTTCATCCCATTTTACAAGAGGAGTTCTTTCCTCAAATTTCATAAATCCATCAACATGTTCTGTTGGCATATTTAATACTTTTCTTATTTTCTGAACACTTATTGGAATGTATGGTGTTAATACAATTGATAAAACATGTACTAATTGGTTTGATAAGTTAATACATGTTTTTGCACTTTCAATATCTTCTTTTACACCTTTCCATGGTTTTTTATCATTGAAGTATTTGTTTGCTTCTTTTGTAAGGGACATTATTCCTTGTAATCCTTCTCTAAATTGGAAATTATCAATATAATTAGCAACTACGTCGGGTAGTGCTTTGATTTTTTCTTCAAATTCTTTATCTTCATCTGTATAACTTCCCATTTCAGGTATTTTACCATCAAAGAATTTGTTTGTAAATGTAAATGTTCTATGAATGAAATTACCAAGATTGTCTGTTAATTCATTATTTACTCTTCTTTGGAAGTCATCCCATGAAAAGTCAGTATCCTTATTTAATGGTGCATTTATTACCATGTAGTATCTAAGTAAATCACTATCAAATTTTTTAAGGAAATCTTCTACCCATATTACCCATCCTTTACTTGTGGACATTTTACGTCCTTCAAGGGAGAGATATCCTCCACCAACAACGGAATATGGTAGGTTCCATCCACGACCCATTAACATACTAGGCCAGAATAATGTATGATGATAAATAATATCTTTTCCAATGAAATGTACTGTTTTATCATCCCAATATTCTTTCCAGTCAAGATTGTGTTTGTTAGCCCAACTTGCAGCTGAAGACTGGTATCCTTCAAATGCTTCTGCCCATACATAAAGTACTTTTCCTTCAGCATCATTTAAAGGTACAGGAATTCCCCAATTCATATCTCTTGTCATTATCCAATCTTTAAGGCCATCATTCAACCATTCTTTTGCAAAGTTTTTCACATTTTTAGGCAGATGTTCATTTGAATTAATCCATTCTTTTAATGGTTGTTCAAATTCATGTAACTTAAAGTAGTATTGTTTTGATTGTTCAATGTGGGGGGTACTGTCACAGATTAAACAGTGGGGTTCAACTAGATCTGTAGGATTTAGGTGACGACCACATACTTCACACTGATCTCCTCTTGCTCCTTCACTTTCACAGTAGGGACAGGTACCTTCAACATATCTATCAGGTAGGCTACGTTTACATTCATCACAATATAATTGGTCAATTACTTTTTCATAGATGTATCCCTTATTATAAAGGTCTAAGAAGAAGTCTTGTGCCATTTTATAATGTATTTCATCAGTAGTTCTTCTAAAACTATCTAAGGATATGTTACATGATTTTAAATCATTTCCAATTATTTCATGGTATATATCTGTAATATCCTTAGGATTCTTTTTTTCTTGTTCTGCTCTAACGGCAATAGGTGTTCCATGTTCATCAGTAGAACATACCATTAGAGTATCTACTCCAGTCATACGATTATAACGTGCATATATATCTGCAGGAATATATGTAGAACGTAGATGTCCAAGATGACATGGACCATTAGCATATGGAAGTGCACATGATATAAATAATTTACTCATTCTTTTTATTCTCCTTTACATTATTTATCTTAGAATAATGATTTTTATTCCTAATAAAGGTGTATGGTACTTTTTTTTATTAGTGAGAAGTACTTCCTTTATTTTTTCCTTGTAATATTTTTTTCTAAAAAATAAATCTAATACTCAGAATATCAATTATAATTAATATTTATATATGGTGTTCATGATTTATTTATTTTACTAGGTAAAAGATTATTACATTATAGGTTATAGATATTATATTATCATGATAGAAACTTCATTTATAAATCCATTTAGCTTTGAGGCTAAAGAAATTGTAAGAAAATTAGGACAAATTGAAAATTTAGATAAGAAAAATGATTCATTAATAGATATTATAAAACATACACATTCACAGAAACTTTCATCAATACCTGAAACATTAGAACAATTAGCTCTACATAAATTCCAATGGTACTTAGATAAAAAAACTGATAACTTTGATGATAAGGTTTATGAATATTTATTTAATCCTGAAATTTATGAATATGATGTGCTATCCTTTTATTTTTTATGTCAAGCTGTAGCAATAGGTTTTGGTGAGGATAGTCACGAAGCAAAACAAGTTGTAGAATTAGAAGCTAATCTTATAGATAATAGATTAGAAAGACTAAAAAGTGAACCTAATAATTTTCAGTATAGTTTTCTTAAAGAAGCATTAAATCAACTAATTGATACAAATAATGTCTACTGGAATGACTTAAAAGAAGTTATAGACCTTGGAGTAATCGACTTAAATAAATTATTACTGTCAAATGGTAGGGTTATTATAGAATATGAAGACTTTATAGAAGAATATGGACATTTAATTGAACATAGGAATCCACAAACAATGTATGAGGTAATATGTGGATTAAATCTAAAGAAAAATCTATTAAAAAGTATAATAATGAAAAAAACTAGGGATTATATTGTGAAAGTTGCTGAAAATTCTAGGAGAATGGTTGAACCTGATTCAATTATGAATGAATTATCAGGTAAAATAAGACAAATGGAACAAAAGGCAAGGGAGAGAAGATTTGGTTCATCAAATAGTGGTGCATATAATGATAATGGACCTGCACCATACATACAAGAGGCATTTCCACCATGTGTACGTAAGTGTATGGAGGGAATTAAAAGTGGTGGAAGAAACGATGCAATTGTGTTGTTTTTAACTCCATTTATATCATATGCTAGATTGGCACCAAATGTATTTTCAATGGAATATGATATGAAAGTATCTGATGTGGATCCATCACTTGAAATAACACATAAAGAAGTAATTCCAATGATTTATGAGGCTGCAAATGCTTGTAGACCACCATTATTCAAGGATCAGCCACAAGAAAAGATTAACATCAATTCTAAACTTGGTTTTGGTATGAATTCAGAATTAAAACTATCAGAGGAGGGTGAAACTAGGTGGTATACACCTATGAGTTGTGAAAAAATCAAATTACACATGCCAAATTTATGTATTCCTTGTGTTGATTGTAAAAAAATAGGAAATCCATTGATATATTATAATCGTAAGAAAAGATTACTTGAAAAAAATAATTCAAAAGCAACAGCAGGTGAAGAAAAATGAGTGTTGAATTAAAACCTGCATCTAAATATGAACGTAAAATCTTTTATAAAGAAGAATGGAATGTGAAAGATGTTCCAGATTTCATAAGAAATTCTCTTACAAGTCGTGAATTTGGTTTTGATCATTATGGTAATGGACCAAATGATCGTTATAAGGTATTTGTTGATGATTTACGATTAAAACGTTTTATAAAAGTAAAACAACCATTTGCTGCATATTGTTCTGTGGCATTCTATGATAAGCCAAATCAGAGAAAGGGTTGGCAGAAATCAGAATTAGTATTTGATGTAGATGCAAAGGATATTCCAATAAGAACATGTGACTGTGCTGAAGGAGAAGTATGTGAAAAATGCTTAAATCAGGCAAAGGAGATAGTTTTAATGATAAGGGATGTTCTTAGTGGTGATTTTGGACTAACAAATATAAATCTCATATATTCAGGTAGGGGATACCATGTACGTGTTCTTGATGAAGATGTGATGGATGCATCAAGTGAGTTACGTGGGGATATAATACAGTATGTTACTGGTTCAAAACTACCTGATTTATCAAATGAGTATGGATTTAATGATTTACAACCATTTATTATACCATTTGGTTATCCAAAGAACTTTACAAGATGGTCAAAAT
This sequence comes from Methanosphaera sp. DEW79, assembly GCF_003266085.1. Lineage (NCBI taxonomy): Archaea > Methanobacteriati > Methanobacteriota > Methanobacteria > Methanobacteriales > Methanobacteriaceae > Methanosphaera > Methanosphaera sp. DEW79. The sequence continues at coordinate 49,605 of NZ_MUZW01000004.1, forward strand.
ATACAATTTTACATCTAAGACGATCTTCTAAATTAGATGATGTTAATAATCAATTATTAAGGGATGTTTTAAAACATAGAAATCTATTACAAGAAGATTTATGGGGTATGTTTAGGAGTAATATTGGACCTATACGTTATAAAAAGGTGATGAATGCAATTTCTAGAATTAATATGCAAATTACTGATACTAAGGTATCAATTGACTTAAAACGTATATTAAGACTTCCATCCACATTACATTCAAAGGTAAGTATGAAATCTACTCTAATAAAGAATATAGAAACATTTGATCCCTTTGATGATGCTGTTCCAAAATTTGTTTATGAACGTAATGATTAATGTTCTAATCTATAATTTGGATGTAAATATAGGAATATGTTGTTTAAGTTTTCATCATTTGTATTGTTAATAAATACTTCCATTTTTTCAAAAGAATAGTCCTTTAAAACTTCTTCTTTTATATTTTTTCCAAGTTTCAATATTGACATATTTTCTTCAAGAAGTATGTTTTTAATCATATCTTCTACTGTAATATATTTACGGTTACTAAGACTAATCCATTTATTGTTATGAATATATGCATTAGGATACTTATTTCTAAAATTATCACTATTTTTTGAGTCATATATTAATGGGCCATGATGTATTTTAACATTACTAAGACTTGCTACATCATATTCAAGAATAATATGAGCCACATTACTTGAGTCAATATAGTATCCACTTTCAAGAAGTGAAAAATCATAGATTCCTGAAACCTTCTCTAATGATTTCAATGTCTTATTTACTTGGGGATATATAACATCACTAGGAACATCAGGTACATTACATGATAAAACATAACAATAACTTCCCCTTTGTTTAAATAACTTTACTAATTCAGAAGGTGTTGTTGTAATTGTTTTATCTTGAAAGTAATTAATTGATGGATTTTTAAGATAATTTCGTGAAGCAACAATAAATTCAGAGAATTTCTGAATTGAAAGAGCAGCAGCAACATTTCTATTTTTATCAACAGGATCAATTACTATTAAGGCATCATGATAATTATTACAAGTACCATAATTCTCTAAATCTATTTTTAACTGATTTTTCCATTTATTTGCAGCATTTTCTATAACATTTTCAAATGTATGATATTTAAGAATTAATAACTCACAAAGATATCCTGAAAAACCACTAACCTTATAATTTGCACCATATGTATTAACACATGTCATAAACTTCTTAAGTAACAATACTTCATCAGCCTCATCACTTGTCATATGACTTTGAATATAGTTAGTATGGAGAATTGTTCTGTCAACTGCAGATTTAAGGTATGTGGTATCATTAATATTGTAACATGGAACAAAATCAATTTCAAATCCATTAATTAGGCCAGTGATATATGGATGAGATGCATATCTTTTCTCAGATATTCCACCAACAGTATCAATACAGTATTTCCCAAATTCTAATCCATATTTCTTTAAATCTTCCTCTGAATAATCAAGTGGAAATGCCATGAAAATATCAATGTCTGCTTTACCAACAAGTGATGTTTTCTTAGCAACAGAACCTACAAGTTTACATGTAATTTGAATATCTTTACTTTTAGCATAATTAGAAATAATATTCATTAATTTATCTGAAAAAGTAATAATTTTTTCTCTTTGTTTTTTAGTTGGTTTTATTTTTGATAAAATCTCATTATATATAGTATCATCATCCTCAGTATTGATTTAAAAAAAATTCATTATTAATGTTATAAAAAAAGGTATAGGGTGGGAGTTATTATATTTTTCTAGCACTTACAATTGTAATAGGATTTAATGCTTTCATCATCACTCCTCTATCAAGTAATGTTCCTTTGGATACTGATATGTTAACAACTTCAGGTTCTGCTCCAAGTTCTTTAAGCATATGTACACTATCTGTTGCAGTTTCAAGTACAATAGATGTTATAACAATACGTCCTCCTATAGGTAATTTAAGATAACCAGTTTCAATAATATTATCAAGGTTACCTCCACTTCCACCAATCATAAGCTTAGTAAAATCTTCAATATGATCTAATGCTTTTAGGCCTTCATCCTCTATTAATTCCACCTTGTTTTGAAGTCCAAATTTTTCAAGATTTGCTCTTGTAGTTTTAATAGCATCAGGATTCATATCTATACTGTAAATTTTTTTAGCTCTTTTTGCAAATTCTAGTGTTAAGCCCCCAGTTCCACATCCAACATCAACAACAACATCTTCATCAGTTAACTTTACTTTACTAATTACTAATGCTCTTATTTCTTCTTTTGTAGGTCCAGGTACTTTTTCTGTTTTGATAAATTCATTATCTGGTGTTATATCAAAGTACATAATAAACATCTCCATATTTATTGTGTCTTATATAATGCTATTGTTTCCATTTAGTAAATAGATTATTATTAATATTCAAAATATCAAAAATCTTTCCAACTATGAAGTTAACTTGTTCATCAATAGTTTGGGGTTTATGATAAAAACCGGGCATAGCTGGAAGAATAATACCTCCTTCACGACTAATATTGGTCATATTTTCTAAATGAATGGTTCTAAGAGGAGTTTCTCGTGGTACTATAATTAAGGTTCTTCTTTCTTTTAGTGTTACATCAGCAACGCGTGTTATAGCATTATCACCATAACCATTACTAATTGCAGATAAGGTTTTCATACTTGAAGGTATTATTATAGTAGCATCAAATTTAAAAGAACCACTATTTATAATAGCATTTAAATCATGTTCATCATATGAATAAGAGGCAAGTTTTTCAACATCACAAACTAAGTAACTAGTTTCATATTCAATAATATCCTTTGCAATATCAGATATTACAAGATATGTTTCAATATCTGCCTTTTTTAATTCTTCAAGTAATCTAATACCATAAATAACACCACTAGCACCAGTTATTCCAACAACAATCTTCATAATAATCATCTCATAAAATAAATTCTTCCACAGTCTCATATATTGGACCAGTAGGTGTGAGTGTACTTGATTTAAGATGTATTTTTTTAATATTCATTTTACCATAATAGGTTTTACTTAATTGTTTTAATATATTGGATAGATTGTTTTTATTATAAACATCCCGCACACGCCCAATAGTGATATGGGGCGTATAATCATGTTCTTTTTTAAATCCTATTTTATTAAACTCATCATCCAGTTCTTTAATAAGATTAATTGTCGTGTCATTGTCTTTTATTCCTGTCCATATAACACGTGGACGATTCATATTTGGAAAAGCACCAACTTTGACTAGTTTCATAGTGTATGTTTCATAATTTTCTGTTGTTTTTCTTATAATTGAAGATATTTGTTTTTGTTTTCTTTGATTAATCTCTCCAAAAAATTTAAGAGTTAAATGGATATTTTCATCTTCAACATATTTTATCTTAGCAGAATTCGTGTTTTTTATAGTTTGCTGTGTTTTTTTAATTTTATTTTTCAATGATTCTTCTATTTCAATAGCTAAAAATGCACGCATAATAAGTACTTCCATTAATTAAAAAATTCAAATAAAAAAAATAAAAAAAAGTAGGTTAATTAGAATATTTATTTTTCAATAATTTGTTCTTCAATAGCCATTCCAAAGTGTCTTGCAGCTTCACTAAAGTATGCAAGAACTTTATCTCCAACTTTTAGTTTAGAAACAGAGATTGGTTCACCTTTATCATTTACTAGTCTAATTGTTTCAGCATTCTGTACAAGAGTTCTTATTCTAGAATTCTTATATTTTGCTTCAATAAGAAGTAAAGGACGTTTTTCTATTTTTACACGGCCAACAATAACAGTGTTAGCTTCACCTTTACTATTTAATGTAACAACTTCATCTCCAGCTTCTAATTCTGAAAGATATCTTGTTTTATTCTCTGGAGTCATAACATAAGCATGTACTGGACCAGCATTTACTCTAAATGGACGTGATGCAACATATTCACTTTCTAATGTTTCACTATGAACTAAAAATAGTCCAGATGCAAATGAACCTACAAGCATTCCATCTCCAACATTCATCATTGAACATGTATCTACACATACTCTATCACCAATACCAACAGATTCTACTTTAGTAACAGTTGCAGCTTTAAGATCATATGATTCCTTTGATACTTTTTCTATTAGGGCACCTAATTTTCTTATTTCATTTCCATCATTAGATGATAATAACACACCATCAGATCCATGTTCCATTGTTTCAAGAGCTAATTTTGCTTCTTCATAATTTGGAACATCAACTATGATTTTAGAAGTTCTATTTTGTAAACTGGCAATGATATTTTCTAAAGGGATAACTTTCCAATTTTTACCTTTTAATATAACATAGTCTGCTACTGTACCTAGTTTAGATACTAGTAACTCATCATCCTTGTTATTAATTTCAACATATGCTGCTACTTCTTTACCACTTTCTTGTGCTTTTTTAATATCTGCCATGGTAATTTTGTTATTTAATCCAAGAAGTGTAATGTCAGAATCTTCTTTATCTGATATTATTGTTACACTACCTAATTTCTTAATAGTTTCAGCATTATCTAAATCCATTATGTGATCGAATCCAGATTCTAATGAATCAACAATAGCTTCTTTACGATCATTCCAAGTACCATTAGGTCTTATCCATGCAAATTTCATATTGTTACATCCTTTATTCTTTTAATATTTCTAGTGCTTCATCAGGTGTTGCATTGTTATGTACAACTTCTACTAGTGCACGTGTAATCTTTGCAGGATCTTCTGCTTGGAAAATATTTCTTCCAAATGCAACTCCAGCACCACCAACACTTATAGAGTCAGATACCATTTCAAATAATTGTCTTTGTGTTTCTATTTTAGGGCCACCTGCAATAAGTACAGGTACAGGACATCCATCAACTACTTCTTTAAATGAATCAGGATCGCCAGTATAATTTGTTTTTACAATATCTGCACCTAATTCTGCACCTACACGTGCTGCTAATTTAACAACTTCAGGGTCGTGTTCATTTTTAATTTCAGGTCCTCTAGGATACATCATTGCAAGAAGTGGAAGTCCCCATTTGTCACATTCTTCTGCTATTCTACCAGTTGATTGTAACATTTCTGGTTCTTTTTCAGAACCTATGTTTACATGTACACTTACAGCATCTGCTCCAAGTTGTACAGCTTTTTCAACACTTGTAACTTGTACTTTATGGAAAGGATCCATACTTGCATCAGTACTTGCAAATAAATGTAATATAAGTCCAATATCACTTCCATATCCACGGTGACCGTTTTTTACCATACCTTTATGCATTAGTACTGCATTTGCTCCACCATTAGCCACTGCATCTATTGTTTTTGTCATGTTTATAAGACCAGGGATTGGTCCTCCAGATATTCCATGGTCCATTGGTGCAATAACACATTTTCCTGTTTTACGGTTTATAATTCTTTCAATTCTAATCTTTTTACCTATCATTTTATCCCTTTTAGATGTAATATTAATTTGAAAATTATTATTTTTTTAATATATAATAAATTATCTTCTAAATATTTAATACATTTTTTTAATATTTAATACTATTTTTTTCTTAATTTATTACTTATTCTTTAATTCATTAGGAATTATTTCATTTGAAGATGAAGATAAATACCCTTTATGTGATAATATGTTCTCAGTAGTGTCTGATGAATTAACAAAATCTATTAATCCTCTATTTCTAATAAGTGACACTCGTGGTTTAAGTATGGAGGACCATAAGAAAAATACTTTAAATACTGTATCTGGATGATAACCTCCACCTAAATCAACACATAATACATCTATTTTTTCATGAGTTTTTGAGAATTCATATATTAATTTCTTATCTCTAACATCTACATTAGAAAATTCAATATTTTTATATTCAATTTTAAGATTATTCATTGCCCTTGTACTTTCTGGACTGTTATCAAATGCATATACTGTTCCATCTTGACAAAGTCTAGATAATATTTTAGTAGAACATCCTACATGACATCCTAATTCTACCACATTATCAAGAAGTTTCACATATTTAATCATATCTTCCTGATAGTTATTTCTCTTATAACTAATATGAATCATAATATTTATCTCTTATAGTTTTTGCAGCAAGTACTCCAGTTGAAAATGCTTTTTGAAGGTTATATCCACCACAAATACCACATCCTTCAACAAGTTCTCCAACTATGTATAAGTTTGGAACTATCTTTGATTCATATGTAGCAGGATTTATTTCCTTCTGTTTAACTCCACTATTTGTAACCATAGACTCGTTTTCAAGAACACTTGTTATGGTGAGTGTTGTTTTTTTAAGATTATCTCTTATTTTTATTCGTTCTTTTTTGGTTACCTGGTTTAATATCTTATTAGAATCTATTTTAATATTTTCTAGAAATACAATGGCCATATTTTTTGGAAGATACTTGTGAAGATATGTTTTTAAGGTTTTATTTGAATTATTACTAAAATCTTCCTGTAAGGTTTTATCTAATGATTCATATGAATAATCTGAAACAAAGTCAAGATTAATTATTACATCTTGATTTTTTCTAAGATGTTTTTCAACTATCATACTATTATCTAGTATAATAAATCCACTAAGTCCATTATGTGTGAAAATTATTGAACCAGAATCCTTTACTATGGATTTCTTATTTGCCTTTATTTCAATTGAAACATAGTTAGTTATTCCCTGTAATTTTCTAGGCCATGTCTCTTCTACTTTTATTGGACATAATCCACCCATATTTTTAGGTTTTGTATGTCCAAGGGATGTTGTAAATACAATTCCATCACCATCAGATCCAGTTTTAGGATATGAAGTTCCACCAGTAGCAAGTATGAGGTTTTTTGATTGAATAACATTGTTGTTATATTTAATTTTAAATAATCCTTCATTATATGATATGGATGTTACATATGAATTAAGTCTATACTTTGTTGAGGTATTTTTAAGAATTTTAGTTAATGTATTAACCACATCACTTGCCTTGTCACTTACTGGAAATACTCGGTTATCTTCTTCAACCTTTGTATTACAGCCATTATCTTTAAGTAATTGCCTAATATCTTCATTGAAAAATGTATTAAATGCATCAATATAATATTTTCCTGAATTATAGTATGATTTCATATACTCTTTTTTTGTGGCATTATTTGTTAGATTACATCTACCCCCACCTGTAAGAAGTATTTTTTTACCTAAAATATCATTTTTTTCAAGAATAATACTATTTTTATCATCTAAATATATTCCAGATAAGATACCACTAGCACCTCCACCAACAATAACTGTGTTGTATGTTTTCATATTATCAGCCTAAGAATCATCTATTAGGTTGTACATTATTCTAAGGGAGTCAAGAAGTCCATGGGCATATGCAATACATGCAAATGATGTTAATTCATCATCTATTTTAAGATAATATTTTGTATCCTCATAATATCTTTTTGCCATGTCTTTAACAAGCACTTCCTTTTGTGTTAAGTCGAGTTTTTCAACAGGTTCTATATTTTCTTCAAAAATTCTTAAATCTTTATCTATACGTTCTTTTGGTTGCATTTAATCAAATCCTAATATTATTCATATATAATATGTATTTATTCAAATTTAGTTTTCAATATAAAAAAATAAGGAAAATAATAGATAAGTGTATCTATTGAATTATAGGTTGTTATATTGTTTTTATATGGTTGTTGAATTACTTAATTTAGTCGTATCCATACATGATGTATTCTCTGGAAAACTGTAATGTAACTTAGTATTGTAAGTACTGCAATTGTTAAAAACATCATGTTATGTGAACCACCAAGTATTGCTGCAATTATTGAACCAACAACTATGATAAGTAATCTTTCAGCTCTTTCTGCTATTCCTACAGAACATTTTATTCCTTCACTTTCTGCACGTGATCTAATATAACTTACAGTTAATGAGGAATGTATTGCTAAAGCTCCAAGAATAGGATCAGTATAACCACTATACATTAATCCAATAATAATAGCTGCATCTGCGAAACGATCACAGGTAGAATCTAAAAATCCTCCAAATCGTGTTCTACAATGTTGTGAACGTGCAATAGCTCCATCAATCATGTCACACATTCCACTAATAATTATAAAAATAGCTCCGGCAACTAAGTTACCTGATGCAAAGAGCCCTCCTGCAAAAAAACTAATGAATAAACCTATTAATGTCACAATGTTTGGATTTAATGGTATTTTCTTACCTATTTTTCCTGTTATTTCATTAGCTTGTGGTCGTATTTTATTATTTAGCATAGTATTCTATTTATAATTAGGATTATATATAAGTATATAAAATGGTAGATGGAAATGGTGTATATAGTAGATAATCCTAATAAAAATGAATTAAATAAGATTCGTTCTATGTTAGGACAAGGAAAATTAGTAGTTTATCCTACAGACACAATTTATGGAATTGGTGTAGACATAAATAACATTGATGCCGTGAAAAAAGTGTATATGACTAAGAAAAGATCGTATGATAAGCCTATTTCTATATGTTTACATGATATAACACAAGTAAAAGAAGTAGCAATAGTAACAGATGAAATAGAACATATAATAAATGAATTACTACCTGGACCATACACCTTACTTCTTAGAAAAAAAAGTAATATACCAGATATACTAACAGCAAATACAAATATTATTGGAATAAGAATACCTGATAATAAAATAACACATAGTCTAACAAAGGATTTTCCAATCACAAGTACAAGTGCTAATCTTTCAAATATTCAAACACCAGACAACATAACAGATATAAAAAAACAGTTAGGTGATAATATTGATATTTACATAGACTGTGGTAAAAAAATAAAGAATCAACCATCAACAATAATAGACCTAACACAACAAAACCCTAAAATAATAAGACAACATAAGAATAATGAATTAATAAATAAAATATTGAAAATTGATTTATATTAATTATAATTATAATTAAAGTAGAGGAAGTGTATTATATGACATTTACTGATAAGAGAGGAAATAAGATAGAACTTGGTTCATATATAATCTATGCTAATACTGGAACAATTGGTGAAGTTTTAGATATGAAAACTGATGATGATGGTTCATGGGTATTAATACAAGTTGATGAATTAACAAGACTATGGTACAATACACAATACATAGAACTAACAGATAAAAAATATTCACGAAAAATAAAAGAAGAAAAAGATAAGGAATTATCTGTTGATGATATTAAAAAACAAATAGATGAACATATATCAGCAGAGTTAGGGGATGATGCTGTTGGAGGAGGATAATCCTCTAACATCATAATAAATTCTTTTTAAGCTTTAATTCTATTTTTTCTTTCTTAGTTTCATAGTCCTTATTTACAAGGCGTATCTTATTATCTATCTTTCTATTTAATTTATATAATTCAACATCAACTGAATGGTATGTTTTATTATAATTTGACTGAAATCTAGAATCTATTTTATCCTTGGAATTAATTAAATTATGGTATGTATCACTAAGTGAATGTTTATCAATTATGTTATCAATTTTATAGTCATCATTCTTTAATTTTTGATTTAGATTTTTTACTCCTTTTTTTATGAGTTCATTCTTTATTTGTTCACTTTTTTTTATTTTCTCATTAAGAATATTATAAACCATAATAATCACATATCCTATTTACCTAAGACTTATTTATATATCAGTTTCTTTTGCAACACAATACCTACACAATGCTTTATCATTATCTATATGATATCTTTTAATGGGACAATAATAATTCTCTCCATCAGTATAAATACTTTGCATTCCTGGAAACTCAGTACCAGGCAGATGAATAGGTTCTCTTTTAAGATAGGTAGCATACACTACAATTACATTCAATGCATCTGTAAGTCTGTTATTGGTTTTTGTAAGAATCTTATTAATTTCACTGGCTTCTTTTTTTGTAACTTCACCTTCGAAGTTTTCTTGTGTATTTTTTAGAGAATTAAATCTATTGATTATAACATTAAGTACAGATTCAATATATTTCTTTTTATATTCTCTGGGAAGATATTTAGTATCTTCATTAAATTCAAATGATAAATCATATAATTCCTGAAGAGTAACTTCTCTTATTTTTTCCTTTAATATTTCTTTTAATGTGTTATATTTCATATTCTCACAAACACAAGACATACCATCTACTCCATATTATTATAGAATTCTATAATATTTCTAGCAGTAACTTCACCAATACCATCAATACGTGTTAATTCAGTTATTTTAACATCATTTAAATTATTACCAAATATATCTACAACTTTACGTGCACGTTGACGACCTAAACGTTTAACTCCAGTAACAAGTGGTAATAAATCCTTTTTAACACCATAGTATAATCTGGAACTTAACTTATCAATTTCATTTAAATGTTTATATTTTCCAAGAACATCACAAATATTATAGAAGTATTTAACAAGACTTGAAGCCTCATAACTAGCACGTCTAGTTGATGCTGCATATACTTTTAAATAATTCTCAATTTCATATTCTTTCCTTTCATTAATCCATTCAAGTAAACTAGCTGCTGTAGCTTCATTATTTGATATGAAAGTAACAAAAACTCCTTTACTTGTGAGAACTTCCTTGATATTATCCTTATTAGCCCTGAATTTCGTGTTAATTTTAGGTAGATCTGATGTTTTAGATATTTCATATATGAGATTTGCAACACTAAATTCCTCATCAATCATATTAGCATAATCTTTTAATTTAACAGCAGTTTTCACTGCATAATTACTTCTTGATATTAAACTACCAAGGGGTGTTGTTTGAAATCCTGAAGGAGTTAATCTTATAATACCATTTTGTATAAGATATTCAAGAGCACTTGAAATTTCATATTTTATAGTCTCCCCTGAAAATCCAAAACTCATATCATTATAAGTGTGTGATATTTGAAATCCATAGAATGTTTTATTAAAGAAATCTATTAAATCATCCATATCCTTTGCAAATCCACTTGAAATCTGGGTAATTATCTGTTTTAAAACAGCATCTTCATTATCAATTAATTTAGAATTTGTTACTTCTATGTCTCCATGAACATAGTATTCATCAAGATTAAATGCTTCATCATATGTTTTTGCAAGAAGATAGGAGTATCCTTCTGTATCAAATCCTGGACGTCCTGCTCTTCCAGACATTTGTTCATAATCAAATACTGGTATGTTTGTCTGTCCCTGTTCTGTCCATCTAGTATAATCACGTATTACAACATTTTTTGATGGTAAGTTAACACCATACATTAAACTAGGGGTTGCTGTTATCATTAGAAGATTACCATTTATAAATTCTTCTTCAATAATTTCCTTTTGTTTATCAAAGAGTCCTGCATGATGAAATGCAATTCCATTTCTTATACATTCTGCTAACTTATAACATACTTCTGTAGGCTGTGAATTCTTTTTTATTGAAACATTTAACACATCTTCTGCAATGGAATTAAAAATTTCCTTTTTACCATCAGGTATATGTTTTGCTATTTTTTTAGACATATTCTGGGCAAGTGATTCTGTAAATCTACGTGTTGATACAAATGTTAACATTTGAGATGAATCATTAAGTGAATCATTAAGTATCTTAAATACTATGTTGTTTTTATCACTAGTTCCAAATTCCTCAGCACATAAAACTTCTTTGTGTAGGGGTACAGGTCTATAATCATGAACTACAACGTTTGCATCTAGCCAGTGAGAAATTTCTTCCATATTTTTAAGTGTTGCAGATAATGCAATGATTCTCATACTCTTATTATTTTCTTTTAGTCTTGTAATTGCACATTCAAGTGTAGGTCCTCTACTATAATCTCCAATCATGTGAAATTCATCAATTATTACTAAATCAATTTCATTAAGAGTATTTCTTGAAAATCTAGTCAAAGCATCAAATGATTCAAAAACCATAACTGCAATATCACATCTAGATGGATGTTTACCTACTTTAAATCCAAATTCCTCAAATACCTTAAATTCCTTATATTTCTCATTTTGTAGAGATAGTAGTGGTACTGAATATACTACTTTACCACCATGTAGTAGTACTTTCAGTGCTGCCAGTACACCAAGAACAGTTTTTCCACTAGCGGTAGGTATTGATATAATATAATTATCATTATTTTCAAGATAACCTGAATCTATCACAGCCTTCTGTGCAGGATTATACTCCTTTATGTATGGATAACATTTATTCATTATTTCTTCAATATTAGAATCTATTTTGCTCATCTATTCACCCTATTTATATTATTATGAAATGCTCAATTTATGTATGGAATTTTCATTTGACTATAATCTCTTTCTATAGTTTTTCGTGCATTTTTACCTAAAGTGTTTCTTTTATCTTCATCATCTACTAATTTGTCAATAGCATTAGCTAACTTCTCATAATCTGCTACTGGTACTATTACTCCATTTTCATTGTTTGTTATGATACTTTGAATGTTACCTGTGTCTGTAGCAATTAATGGTTTTTGACAAGACATACTCTCAAGAGCCACAATACTTGCTCCTTCAGATATGGATGGAAGTACCATGATATCAGATTCAGGTATTATTTTCTCAGGAATATTTGTTTTTCCCATAAGATATATGTCTTTAATGTTATGCTGGTTGATATATTCTTTTAATTCTTCTTTTTTAGGTCCATCTCCATATATTAGGAGAACATATTCTGTTTTTGATATTTCTTTAGCTTTTAAAAGGTATTTTAATCCCTTTTGTACCACAAGATTTCCTATAAACATCACCAATGGCTTTTTGTATTTAGTGTATAGTTTTTTTTTATCATCACTTATTGGCTTAAATTTATTTGTATCTACTGTATTTGGTGTTATATGGGATTTTTCTATAAGTCCTTCTATATTTAAGGCTAATGCTTTTTTTTGTAACTTTTCACTTACAAAATACACATTATCTAAGTGTTTTAGAGTATATTTTATAAGGGGTTTTGTAAAAATCTTACTTGGTAATATATTAATATCAGATCCATGTGCAGTTGCAACGATTTTTACATCCTTATGAATTAATGTGGCAACAAATGCCTGTGGAAGAAGATAATTTGCATGTATTATATCGATATTATATTTATCAACAATTTTATTTAAGATAAAATAACTTGAAATAATAAAACTAATTCCTCGAAGTAGGGGAATGTTAATTGTTTTAGCCTCAAAAACATTATCTTTTCTGGAACAATCACTAGAATAAGTTAAAACATAGACGTTATGTCCCTTATTTGTGAGAGTATCTTCTAATTGTTTAGTATATGTGGCAACACCACCTACTTGTGGAGGATATTGGCCAATAATACAAATATTCATGGAATCACTTTTTATTAAATGGGATGTTTTGTATGTGACTTGGCGTTAATATTTCACCATTCATTTTCACAATAACAGCATGAAACTTTATACCTTCATATTTAAGACTACATAATTCAACAATCTTATTAGCAATTAATTCAAAAACCTCTATTGTAATGTTATTTTCATCTAAAATCTTTATAACATCCTCTGTTGTAATACAATTATATATATCATGTAATGTTTTCTTATTAGCACCTACAAGTCCTGCATATGCAGTCATAATCTCACGTCTTGCATCTGCAACACTTTGCTTGGTGTTAAATATTCCAGCAGCAATTTTAATTAACTTTCCTGCATGACCAAATAAGGTTATACTTCGTATTTTTCCAGTTTTATGGGCTTCTTCAAGCATATAACCTACAAAATTACTCATCTCAATAATTTCATCCTCATCTAGTACTAATTTTTCCTTTGCAATTCTTGTTCCAATATTTCCTGGAACAAAAAGTAGATCTTTATATCCATTAGCAAGAGCAACATCTATTTGTACTCTTAAAGAGTCAGTATATGCCTTTGAAGACATTGGTCTTGCAATACCTGTAGTTCCAAGTATGGAAATTCCATCTATAATACCTAATCTACTGTTCATGGTTTTTGGAGCTATTTTCTTACCTTCAGGTATTATGATTTTAATTATTGCACCATTATCTTCAGGTAAATATTTCATTATATTTTCCTTAATCATCTTACGTGGTACTGGATTTATTGCATACTCTCCCACTGGAATTTGTAGTCCTGGTTTTGTAACACGTCCAACACCATCTCCTCCAGTAATTTCTATAACACCACTATTATTAGTTAATGTAACTTCAGAAATAATTTCCATACCTCTTGTTACATCAGGATCATTATAATTTGGTTTTTTAACAATAGCCCTTGCAGTGTTATTATCAATAAAAGAAGTATCTTCTATTTCAACAGTTAACGTAGTTGTTGGTGCTGTTATTTTAACAATATCTGGAGCCTTATCAACAAGCTTAAGTAGAGCTGCTACACTTGCAGCTGTAGCCACACTTCCTGTTGTAATTCCAGACTTTTGACTTGAATTTTCATGAACTTCTATTTTTAATCCCCCATTAATTGAAGTGAGTTTTAAATTCATAAGCACTCTTATAGTATTATTATATATTATATAATATCTAACATTTTTTTCTATTATTAGGGAAATTTTTTTTAGAGGACAATTTTTTTTAAATATGTAAAACTAGATTATTTTAAAAAAAGATTTTGAGGTTTTAAAAAAGAAAAATAAAGAAGTATCATTTATAATTTTTCTTTTAATTTTTCAACTAATTCTTCTGTAGAAGGAGCACCAATAAATGCAACTTCTCCATCAATTACAACAGTAGGAACAGACATTATAGTGTATTCTTGAACTTTATCCATATTTTCATTAACATCTAAATGTTCATAATCTACAACATCTCCTAATTCTTTAACAGCTTCTTCTGCAGCAGCTACTGCCATAGGACAGTATGGACATGAAAGTGATGTAAATACTTCTAATTTTATAGTCATTTTTTATATCTCCATTTATCTTTTACTTATTATCATGATATGTGTTAATATTTATATATTTTTATTTTTTTTTAAATAGAATATATTTTTTCTTTAGTCTTTAAAATAGAGGAAATTTGTGTAAATATTTTCTATAATAAAATTAATAACTTAAAATAATCAATAGATTATAATATATATTAAATTTTAGTGATACTATGGTTAAGGTACGTTCTCCAGCATCTGCTACAGTTATAAATGCAATTAGTATGGGTAAAGGTTCAGCTTTTGGTATAAAATTATATGTAACCTCAGATGTAAGAGTTTTAAATCATGATGCAAAGGAAGATATTGAATGTAAATGTAAAAGTCTTGATTATCCTGATATGGATACTTCTCTTATGGATTTATGTGTAAAAAAGGTATATTATAAATTAAGAGAATTTGATATTTTTAATTTAAAAAATATTACTTTAAAAGTGGAAACAAAATCAGACATACCTCCAGGTTCAGGTTTATCAAGTAGTAGTGCAGCTTCTAATTCAATAGTATATGCTACATTAATGGAATTACTATCTGAGGCTAATCTTTCAAGGGATGATGTAGATATAACAGATGAAGATTTGCTTAACATGGGAATTGATGCTTCATTAGAAGTTGGTGTTACAAAAACTGGGTCATATGACGATGCTTCAGCTTCATTTTATGGTGGTTGGAAAATAACTGATAATTATGAGAGAAAAATTTTACATGATTATATTGTTGATTATCAGAAAGTATTAATATATATACCAAACAAATCTTTATATACTGCACAGTCTGATGTTAAGGCTATGAAAACTTTAGCACCACTTGTGGAAATGGCATTTGAAAATGCTATTAAAAAGAATATTGAAAAGGCTCTAACCTTAAATGGCTTCTTATTTTGTGCAGCATTGAATTTAGATAGTCAAATATCCATTGATGCATTAAAATCTGGAGCTAAAGCTGCAGGATTATCAGGCACTGGTTCTGCATATTCTATATTAGTAGATGATTTATCTGATATTGATGAAATTAAAAGTGCACTTTCAAAATATGAGGGTAAATTAGTAGAAACAAGTCCTGATAATAAGGGATCTGTAGTAATAGGGTAATAAGTGATAATATGGATGTAGAGGAAGCAAAAACTTTATTAAATAAATCCCGGGATAAAATTGATGTATTGAATGAACAGATAATTGATTTAATTATTGAACGTACATCTCTTGCTCATGATATAGCTATATCTAAGAAAGCTCTTAATAAAGATTTATTAGATACAGCAAGAGAAGATATTATTCACGATAAAATAGATAATCTCTTAGCTAGTAGGGATGTTGATAAGGAAAAAATTATTGAAATCTTTGAAATACTAGTTGAGATGAGTAAACAAGAGCAAAAAAAATATTTAGATTAACGTTAATTTTTTTTCATGTATAAAATAGGAGGTTTGATTATGGGAAACATAAGAACTACATTTGTTAAAAGAACAGCAAAAGAATTATTAGAATTACACGGAGATAAATTTAATAGTGATTTTGAAAACAACAAACAAGTAGTAGCTGAATATTCTACAGTGTCCACAAAACACTTAAGAAACCAAATTGCAGGATATGCTACTCATTTATTAGAACAATAGATTTGTTTTAAATCTTTTTATTTTTTTTTATTAAAGAAACTCTTTTTATATAGAATAAGTAATCTTTTTTTGGGGCAAGTAGTTCTAATTAATCTCTTTTTTTAGTAGAATTTATTTTATAATTAGTTAAAATAAGTGGATGTTCTAAAAATATGGGAACTAAAAATCATCTACTTGAAAAAAGTATATTTTCAGTTCTATCTTCAATTTTTTCCTAATAAACTATTTGAAATAATTATCCTATCTTTAATTTATATTTATTTATATTTTAAAAAGATATATACCTCTTTTTAATTAAAAATAGTCTTAAAAATTATGTTATTTGGTAAATAATTAAATCATGTTTGATTAATAAGAATATTGTTATATTTTAATGTTGGATGTTATTCTTTTTTAAATATGAATTCTACTTATTTGCATGATTCTATTTAAAGATTCTTAAATTAATCATATTATTTTAATACTATAAAATCATATATATTTTTAAGAATACTTTATTGTTATAATCTTTTTAATAAAACAATAAAAAAAATAATATATTATAATAAAGGTGAATTTATGGGAATAGTTGTGGCAAAATTTGGTGGAACATCAGTTGGTTCTGGTGAAAGAATTTATAAAGCAGCTAATTCAGTTGTTAATGAATACATGCAAGGAAATCAAGTAGTGGTAGTAGTATCTGCTATTAATAAAACTACTGATGAGTCAATTAAATTAGTAAATGAATCAATAGGCGAATTAGTAACAGAAAAACAATTAGCAGGCATATTAAGCATGGGTGAAATGCAAAGTGTACGTATAATGGCAGCAACAATAGAATCATTAGGTGTCAAAGCAGAATTTATAGATCCATTTAGTGAAAAATGGCCTGTAATTACAGATAGTAACTATTTAAATGCTAAAATTGATAAAAAAGAAACTCAAAAACGTGTAACAAAGTATATAAAGAAATTATTAAATCAGGGAATAATTCCGGTGGTTTGTGGTTTCTTAGGATGTGATGTTGATGGTTCTGTAACTACTCTTGGAAGGGGTGGAAGTGATGTATCAGCATTTTTAATAGGACATTGTTTAGGTGCTGATGAAGTTGTTATAGTTACTGATGTAAAGGGTGTAATGTCTACCGATCCACGTAAATTAAACACAGCTAGAAAATTAGATAAAATCACCGTTGAAGAAATGATAGACTTAGCTAACTATGGAGCACAAGTATTACATCCTAATGCTTTAAGATACAAAGATCCTAATATAAAAGCAAAAATAATAAGTTTCGAATATGGAGATTTAAGAGTGCAGGGAACTGATATTATAGGTCCAGCACATGAAGAATATGATGTTATTACAATTACAAAATGTGATGATAAATTATCAGTTCTTGCAGTTGTTGGCGAAAATTTAATGAATCAACAGTGTATTATAGCACAAATAACACAAAAGGTTTGTGAAAATAAATTAAATATATATGGCATATCTACTGGTGAAAGCTCAATAACTTTGTTTTTCAAAGAGGATGAGGCCATAAAAGCTCATGAAAAACTACATGATCTAGTTATTGGTGGAGATACATTAAGTTCAATCTCTTTAGGTCAGAAAATTGCAATGATTTCTGTGGTAAGTCATGATTTTATAGATACACCAGGCATTATAGCCAGTATAACAAAACCATTACATGAAAATGAAATAAATATTGTTGAATTATCATCTAGTCAAACAGCAGTTGTTGTATTTGTAGATTGGAACGATGGTGATAAGGCATATGACTTAATTAAGGAGACTTTACAATGAATTTAGAAGGAACACATGTAGCAATGATAACACCTTTTAATAATGATAACACAATAAATGAAGAAAAATATAGGGAATTTATTGATTTTTTAATAGAAGGAGGAGTTGATGGTATTCTTGCTGCAGGAACAACTGGTGAATCAGCAACATTAACACTAGAAGAACATCAAAAAGTAATAGATATAATGGTAGATCAAGCAAATGGTAGAGTAACTACAATTGCTGGTGCTGGTAGTAATGCAACATCTGAAGCACTGGATTTAGTAAACTATTCTAAAGATGCTGGTGCAGATGTAGCACTAGTTATAACACCATACTATAATAAACCTCAACAAAGTGGTTTGTATAATCATTTTAAATTATTAAATGATCAATGTGATATGCCAATAATTGCATATAATGTACCTTCAAGAACTGGTGTGGATTTATCTGTAGATAACATAATAAATCTTGCTAAATTAGATAATATTGTAGCAATTAAAGAAGCAAATCCTGATTTAAATAAATTGGCTCATGTATTTAGTAGGTTGAATTCTGAAAATTTATTAGATGACTTTACAGTATTGTCTGGTAATGATTCATTAACTCTACCTATGATATCTCAGGGATCTAAAGGAGTAATTAGTGTAGTGGCCAATATAATGCCTAATAAAACATCAACAATGGTAAATAATGCATTAAATGGAAATTATGATGAAGCAAGAACTTTATCAAATGAATTATTTAATTTAATGGATGTTCTATTTATTGAAGCAAGTCCAGCACCAACAAAAAGAGCACTTAACCTTATGGGTATGGATGTTGGTGGACTTAGAATGCCAATAAATGAAATCTGTGATGAAAATGAAGTAATATTAAAAGAGATTCTTAAAGAAAATAACTTAATATAAAAAGGAGTGTAATACATGATAAGAGTAGCAGTTACAGGTTGTGCAGGAAATATGGGTTCTAAAATCATTAAAACTGTACAAGCACAAGATAATATGGAAGTAGTAATGGGAATAGAAATGCCAAATAGTCCTCTAGCAGGTAATGATTTAGGTCAACAAATAGGTTTAGGTCCAATGGGTGTGGAAATAATTGGTTCACAAGACTTAAAAACTGAATTAGAAAAAGTTAAACCAGATGTACTTGTTGACTTTACAATAGCTAAAGCAGCAGTAGAAACAGTTAAAATTTGTGCTGAATGTGGTGTAAATGTTGTTGTTGGAACAACAGGATTAAATGATGAACAATTAGATGTCATGCATAAAGCTATTAAAGATAATGATATTAAAGCAGTTATTTCTCCAAACATGGCCACAGGAGTGAATGTATTCTTTGAAATTGTAGGACAAGTTGCAAAAATTTTAGGTAATGAATACGATGTTGAAATTGTAGAAGCACATCATCATAACAAACAAGATGCACCTTCTGGAACAGCAAAAAGAGCTGCAGAAATAGTAGCAGAAAATCTTAATCTAGATCTTAAGGAAAAAGCATGTTATGGCCGTGAAGGTATGGTTGGTAAAAGACCAGAAAATGAAATTGGAATACATGCTGTACGTGGTGGAGATATTGTAGGAGATCATACTGTAATGTTCTGTGGTGATGGTGAAAGAATAGAAGTAATTCACAGAGCATCTACAAGACAAGCATTTGTAAATGGTGTAATTCGTGCAATTAACTACCAAAGTTCTAAACAAGATAAAAATATTGCAGACATGTTTGATGTACTGGGATTATAATAAGTAGGTGTTTTCATGGTAAGAAATGTATGTGTACTTGGTGCAACTGGAATGGTAGGTCAACGTTTTATCCAGTTATTATCTCAAGTACCAGATTTTAATATAGTGAATGTAGCAGCTTCTGAGAAATCTGCTGGTAAAAGATATGAAGATGCTGTTACTTGGCATCAAACAACTCCTATTCCTGAAGAAGTAAGGGATATGAGAATTGTTAATACGAATCCTGATGAGATTAGTGATGATGTAGACTTTGTATTTGCTTCTCTTCCTGCTCAGCTTGCAGAACCTGTAGAAGCAGCATTTGCAGAGAAATATATTGTTGCATCCAATGCTAGTGTAAATCGTATGAAAGAAAATATTCCACTAGTAATTCCGGAAGTTAATCCTGAACATCTTGAAATGATGGAGCTACAAAAGGATATTAATGGATGGGATGGATGTATTGTAACAAATCCAAATTGTTCAACCATAGCATTAACTTTAACTTTAAAACCATTATTTGATAAATATACATTTAAAAGAGTTTCTGTAACTACTATGCAAGCTGTTAGTGGTGCTGGATACAATGGTGTTCCATCAATGGGTATTGTGGATAATTTAATACCTTATATTGGCGGAGAAGAAGAAAAAATGCAATCTGAAACATTACATTTACTTGGAAAAGTCAATGGTGGGCTTGTAGATAGGGCAAATTTCCCATTAAGTGCTTCATGTAATAGGGTGGCTGTTGTTGATGGTCATACTGAATCAGTTTCAATAGAATTTGAGGAAGATATTACAGTAGATGATATTGAAAAAACATTATCTGAATTTAGAGGATTACCTCAAGAAAGAAATCTATCTTTTGCACCTAAACAACCTGTTATTGTGAGAAAAGAGGAAGATAGACCTCAACCTCGTATGGATAGAGATGCAGGTCATGGTATGAGTGTATCTGTTGGTAGAGTAAGAGAAGATGTATTTGATAATAGTTTCAAATATACTCTTGTTGGTCATAACACTATTCGTGGTGCTGCTGGAGCATCAATACTTAATGCTCAATTGATTTCTGAGTTATATTTATAGATGAGTTTTCACTTTTTTTTCTTTTTTTGTGGTGTTGTCATGTCTTTATATTCTTTGGATTTGATGATTTTATATTTTTTTAATCATTTAATACACACACCTCTACTTGATAGTATCATGATATGTATTTCATATGGGGGACTGTTATATTTTGGATTGTTTGTTGCATTGTTGTTGTATTTATTTGGTGGTTTAAAAGGAAAAAGAGTATCTAAGATTCTTGTATGTTCACTTTTAGTTTCATTTTTTGTAATTGAAATTATTAAGTTAGGTGTTATGAGACCAAGACCATACGATGTTTTATCATCTCTTGTTGTTATTGGTCATGAATGGGATTATTCTTTTCCGTCAGGACATACTGTTAATATGACTGTTTTATCATATATTTTGGGTAAATCATATGGACATCTTGATTTGTTTTTGATTTGTCCCTTAATTATTGGTATAACTAGATTGTATCTTGGCATGCATTATCCTTCAGATGTATTGGGAGCTTATATTATTGGTTTATTATTGGCTTTTATTTGTTTTAATATATTCTCGAGGAGATTTAAAATTAATAATATTTAATCTATTATTTTCTTTTTAAAAATAGTTATTTTTTGGAATATTAAGAAATATGAGTTTAATAGAACTTTATTTATGAAATTAATTTTTATTTTTCTTCTATTCTAAAAATAATTTATGTTTTATTATTAATAAATGTTTTTATTTTTTGAGTATATTTTTTTATTAGTTATAAGGAATGTTTTAGTTTATTTTATTTATTTAAACCTTTTTACCTTTTTTTTAAGTAAATTTAAATGAATAGTTTTATTACTTGTATATCTTATTAAAATATTTTTAAACATTGATTTCTTTTTTCATGTTTTATTTTAAAAATTATATTAATAAATTCATATTTGGTTATTATGTATAATCTTATGCTTTTTTTATTTTTTTTGTAATAATAATGAATACGCTTATATATAATTGTTTAAATCTTTAATTGTAGTTAAGTAGGTGGTATTTTAAGAAAATTACTCCCTACATTAATGGTATTAAGCAATAGGGGATAAGTGGTGACAATGAATATAAATTATACAAAAAATCTTAGGGATGTATTAAATGGTAAAAAAACTGATATTGCTCCAGTAGTAACAGTAACTCAGTCAGGGATATTAGATGCAATGGAAAGAACAGGAACCTCATGGCCTCAAGCACATGAAAATCCAGAACAAATGGCAACACTTGGAGCTTCATTATATGAACTTGCCAGATTAGAAGATGCTAAAATTCCATTTTGTCTAGCAGTTGAAGCAGAATCAATGGGTTGTGAAGTTGACTTAGGTTATGGTGGAAGAACACCAGAGGTTGTAAAATCCCCATTTGAAAAACCTGAAGATATTGAAATACCTGATAACTTTGAAACATCTGGACGTATACCTGTTATATGTGAAGCAGTTGAAATATTACATGAGCGATATGATAACCTACCAGTATGTGTTGGAATAACAGGTCCATTTACAGTGGCAGGTCATTTAATAGGAGTTGAAGATATTCTTAAAATGATTAACTTGGATTTATTTGCAGTAGAGGATGCAATAGAAATAGCAGCAGAAGCAGTTTCAGCATATATTAAACAGTTAAATGAAGTTAAACCTGAAGTTATATGTGTGGCAGATCCAACTTCATCTGGTGATTTACTTAGTCCGCTGGATTTTGCACAACTATCAGTACCTGCATTAGAGGATATTCAGGAAGTTATGAAATCACAAAATGTACTACATATTTGTGGTCATACAGCAGGTATACTTAAGGACATGCTTAGTTGTGGATATAATGGTATAAGTATTGAAGAAGCTGTTGATATGAGGTATGCTCAGAAAGTTAAACATGAACTTGGAGATAAAACACAGGTTTGTGGAAATATATCTACAAGTAAAACTCTATTTAGGGGAACTCCTGAAGAAGTAAGAGGGGAAGTATTGGAAGCATTAGAAAAAGGAGTTGATGTAGTAGCTCCTAGTTGTGGTATAGCAGCAAGTAGTCCTTTAGAAAATATACAAGCAATGGTTAATGCCCGTAATGAATTCTTTGGAATATAATCATTCTTCTTTATTTTTATTTTTTTTCCTGTTTTTCATATATAGTATATGGAATTTATGTAACTTTTTTTTGGATAATATGTATGTTTTAATTTTTCTATTTAAGTCTCTTTCATTAAAAGAAAAAACTTTAAAAGTTTAAATTTAATATATATAACTAGTGATCACAATGGCGTTTTTAAAGGATGTAGAATCAGAAGAGTTGAGAGAATTAGTAAAATCTTGTTTTAAAGAAATAAATACTCTTAAAGAACAATTAAACGATGAAAATAAGGATATTAAATCAAATAAAGTAGTTAAAAATGTACTAATACAATCAGAATCAAATAATACTAATCTTCAAGCAAAAATAAATGAACTAACAGATAAAGTACATAAACAGGACACTTATTTAAAAGAAAAGGAACTTGAATTACAAGAAATGGAAACTAGACTAAAAGAAAAGGATTTGCAAATTAAAGAAGTAGAATCTCAAAATTCTGGAAGTTCTTTAAATGAAATGGTTTTGTCAAAATATGAAAATCAAATAAAAGCATTGGAAGATAAAATTCAAACACAAAAAACTACCATCTCAGAACTTGAAGAAGCAGCTAATAATTCAAATGATTATCTTGCAGAAATTAATCGTCTAAAAGAAGAAAAATCATTATTACAGAGTGAATCTTCACAGACAGAAGTAAATCAATTAAAATCAATTATTGAAAAACAAACTGTTGAATTAAAAGAGATTCCTATCTTAAAAAATCAATTAACAATGGAAGTATCCTCAAGAGATCAAAAAATAAAGAAATATGAGGAAGAAATTGATTTATTAAATGAAAAACTCGGAGAAAATGAAGATGTAAGTAGTATTAAGGAAGATTTAATTCAAAAAGAAGATGAAATTTCAAAGTATAAATTAGAAATTTTACAATTTGAAAAACAAGTAGCTGCCCTTAAAGAAAATAGTTCAGAGGATAAATCAGAGGATTTAACAGCACAAATCACTGATTTAGAGTCTAAAATAGCATTTTTAGAACATGAGAATAACAGTCTAAGAGAAGGTAATGTAACATCTGATAAACAAGGATTAGACTCTTTAATTGAAGATATTACAAAAAAATCTAATGAATTAATAGATTTAAGATCTAAATATCAGCGTTTACAAGATACAAATAAGATAAATGAATTTAAGATAATTGAATTAGAAAATGAAAACGCCAAATTAAATGAGTCAATTGATCTTAAGGAATCTGATGTATCAGAAACTGTTGACCTTGAATTAATCAGTGAAAACAAGGAACTTAAAAATACTCTCTTAGAAAAAGAACAATTATTATCACAAAGTGAAAATGAAGTTAATCTATTAAAAAACACAATACTTAAGAATCAAACAGAAGTAGATGATTTATCTGAGAAATTAGCACAGAATGAAAATGAAATTAAGGATTTATCTGAGAAATTAGCACAATCTCGAGAAGATGTCACAACTTTAAATAACAAATTACAAGATAGTCAGCTAAAAGTAGGTGATTTGAATGATGATGTTTTAAAACTCAAATCTTTAGAAAAAACTATTGAATTAAAAGATATGGATTATTCTAAATTAGAGGATAAATATCAACAATTAAAAGATAATTATGATAATTTAGAAAAATCTCAAGTAGATGTTGATGAATTATCTTCTCTTAAAGAACAAGTAAATGAAAAGGATTTAAATATTAGATCTTTAACATCTCAAAATGAAGCATCTGAATCAAAAATAGCTGAACTTGAAAAAACATTAACAACTCGTGATAATGAAATATCTGAACTTAAATCAGAACTTGATTCTTTTGACTTTAGTAAAAAAGAATCAGAAATAAATAATGCTACAAATCAAGAAATTAAATCTATTAAGAAAGAATTATATACTAAAGATGCTGAATTTGATAAATTAAAACTAGATTATAATCAATTACGTAAAAATTCATCTAAACAAATAAATGAATTAAATGAAGCTCTAGATAAATTTACAAATGAAAATGAGAAGATACTTACTGAAAAGAAATATCTTGAAGATTCCCTGGATAGTAAAAATTCCTTACTTAATAAATTAGAACAAGAAAATAATTCATTAAATCTTATTATTAAAGATAAAGATTCAAATTATAACGTTCTTAAGAAGAAATTCCAAGAAATCAAAAGAAATAATGAAGAACAAATAAATCTTCTTAAACAAGATGTTCAAGATAAAAATGATAAAATTGCAGCATTACCTCAGAAACTTGAATTAAAGGATATTGAGATTTCTCAATTAAATAAAATAGTTAAATCTCATGAAAATGATGTTTTATCTAAAAATAATGAAATTAAGACTTTAAGAAATAAAGTTCAGGAATCTCGTGAAGTAATAAAACAATTGAATGATAAATTATCTGAAAATTCTGTGGTTATTGATGAAAAAATACGTTCTAAAGAAGATGAAATATTTAAATTGAAAGATAACTTTAAAAATAGTGTTAATGAAAAAGATGAAGAAATAAGTAGATTAAAATCATTATTAAGTCAAAGAAATTATAAAATTGATGAATTAACAGAGAATGTAGGTTCATTAAATCATGACTTGGAAGTGTTATCCTTTAAATTTGAAGATAATAAGGAACAATTCAATAAATGTGAGGAAATAATTCAGGCAAAAGACGATGTTATTTCTAAAAAAGATGAATTAATTGAAGATATTAATCAGCAAATTAATAGATTAGAAAATAAAATAAAACTTAAAAATGATGATATTGAAGAATTAAATGATGATTTATCTAAAAAAGATACATTAATATCTAATCTTAAAGAAGAAATTTCCGAATCTAATCTTAAATTAAATAAATTAGATGATCTTTCAAGTCAAATAAAAGAGAATGATACTTTAATTGAAAAATTAAATGATGAATTAGCACTTAAAGAACAAGAAGTACAAGAAAATGTAAGGGAATTGGATACAGATAAATCACATATAACTGAACTTAAAGAACTTATTGAACGTAAAAATAAGGATATTGAAGATCATAAGAAATTATTATCTGAGAAAAATACTCAATTACTCGAATTTAAAGATTTAAAACCACGTATAAATGAGTTAGAAGTTGAAAAATCTGATATGATGGCTAATTATCAACAACAAATCACATCTTTAAATGCTGATTTGGAAAAAGCTCAGTTATTTAAAACAGAAAATGAGAAGAAAATTGAACAAATTAGTCAATTAAAAGAACAACTTAATGATAAAGATGCACAAATTGCAAGTTATGAACAGTATAAAAAGTACTTTGATGTATTAGTAGCAAAACCATTACCTAGTTTAACAAGTTTCCAATCACAAATATATCGCTTGTTACCTGATGCTATGAGTGCTACTGAATTGTATAATTATATTGTAGATTTAGGTTTCATTGCACTTGAGAAGGAAAACTTTGCAAAAACACTTAAAGCACTTGAAAAACGTGGATATTATCAACGTGCCCGTGATGGAGATAAAATCATATGGGTAAAAATTGGTGAAGATAAATAATATTTATTCTTCTTTTTATCATCTTTTTTTTATTTAATTTACTTATCTGTTGTTTTAATGTATTTTTTGATTGTTTTATATTTTTCTGTATGTTATACAGAATAATACCACAAAGTATTTATATAAGATTAAACCCATTTATGAATATAGACTGATTATAAAAATTTATATTTTAATGAAAACTAATTTAAACTAAAAAAATTGAAAAAATATGGATTACATCCATAATTTAATATTAACAATATAATTTAATAGAGGTAATATATATGGCACAACAACAACAACCTTTAATTATCTTACCTGAAGGAACAACAAGAAACTTAGGTAGAGATGCACAAAGAAATAATATTTTAGCTGGAAAAGTTTTAGCAGAAACAGTAAGAACAACACTTGGTCCTAAAGGTATGGACAAAATGTTAGTAGACGGTCTTGGAGACATAGTTGTAACAAACGACGGTGTAACAATCCTTAAAGAAATGGATATTGAACACCCAGCAGCAAAAATGTTAGTAGAAGTAGCAAAAACACAAGAAGACGAAGTTGGAGATGGAACAACAACAGCTGTAATAATTGCTGGTGAATTACTCAAAAGATCAGAAGAATTATTAGACCAAGAAATCCACCCAACAATCATTGCATTAGGATACAGACAAGCAGCTCAAAAAGCAATAGAATTATTAGATCAAATATCCATTGATGCTGATGATAAAGACACTCTTCTAAAAGTTGCAATGACAGCAATGACAGGAAAAGGAACAGAAAAAGCAAGAGAACCATTAGCAGAACTTATTGTAGGAGCAGTAAGTCAAGTAGTTGAAGATGGTAAAGTAGATTCAGAACAAATAAAAATTGAATCTAAAGATGGGGCAGCTATTGAAGATTCAGAATTAGTATCTGGAGTAATCATAGACAAAGAAAAAGTACATCCTGGTATGCCATCAGAAATAAATGGTGCAAAAATTGCATTAGTTAACAGTGCAATAGAAGTAAAAGAAACAGAAGTAGATGCAGAAATAAGAATTACTGACCCAGCACAAATGCAAGCATTCATTGAACAAGAAGAAAACATGATTAAAGAAATGGTTGATGAATTAGTAGCAGCTGGAGCAAATGTATTATTCTGTCAAAAAGGTATCGATGACTTAGCACAACACTACTTATCCAAAGCAGGTATATTAGCAACAAGAAGAGTTAAAAAATCTGACATGGAAAAATTAGCAAAAGCAACTGGTGCAAAAATCGTAACAAACATCGAAGATTTATCTGCAGACGACCTTGGAGATGCAGGATTAGTAGCTGAAGATAAAGTATCTGGTGATGACATGATCTTTGTAAAAGAATGTAAAGATCCAAAAGCAGTAACTTTATTATTAAGAGGTTCCACTTCCCACGTAGTAGATGAAATTGAAAGAGCAGTAGAAGATGCAATAGGAGTAGTAGCTTCCACAGTAGAAGACGGTAAAGTTGTTGTTGGTGGAGGAGCTCCAGAAATAGCAATTGCAAAAGGATTAAAAGACTACGCAGAAACAATAAGTGGAAGAGAACAATTAGCAGTAACTGCATTTGCAGAAGCATTAGAAGTAGTTCCAAGAACACTTGCAGAAAATGCAGGTCTCGACAGTATTGACTCCTTAGTAGATTTAAGAGCAGCTCACGAAGATTCAATATACATGGGATTAAATGTATTTGAAGGTGGAGTAACTGACATGAAAGAAGCAGGAGTTATTGAACCTCAAAGAGTTAAAAAACAAGCTATACAATCTGCAGCAGAAGCAGCTGAAATGATCTTAAGAATCGATGATGTAATAGCATCCTCAAGTCAAGGTGCAGCAGCTGGAGCACCAGCACCTGATATGGGTATGGGCGGAATGCCTCCAATGTAAATATAGATTATAATCTATATTAGTTAAATTACCTATGAGTTAGAGAGATATATTAGTCTCTATAAGGATTGGTTCATGATAGACTCATGAACTTACTTTTTTTTATTTTAATTTACATAACATTATATTTTATTTTTAACAGATTACAATTATAAGAAAAAGCTTTTGAATTTAATTTTTTAAGGGGAGTTTTATGGAAAAAAGTTTAGATTTTAATGAAATTTTCTTTGGTGACATTAAGGAATATAATAGACTAATTATTAGTTTACTAGAATCTCTAAGAAATATTACACCTATAACATTCTGGAATATGGATCAATCAGAATCTGATGATTTATCAACAACAATTGCACTGGAAATTATAGATTTAATTCTTGAATCATATGAAAAAGTAGCAGATAATCTCTATTCAAATGATTTAGCAGTACATGAATTTCCAATATTTTTAGAAACAAAGGAAATGATTGAATGTTTACTTATGGATCCATTTTATGAATGTGATGAATTTATTAATCTTGCAATTACATTATCCTCAGAATTTTTCACATTACTAGAGATAAAACTACTTCTTTTTGATGGATATTCCATGGAATTAGAAGCTCCTCAAGAAGTTTTAGATGAATATGATAAGGAATTAAATAATTTTATTCATAGATTTAATAATTATAAAGATGAATTTACAAAACTACACAGTTAATCTTCTTTAAACTATTTTTTATAAAAAAAGTAGGGTGAGAAGGGGGAATTTATTTTCTATCTACAGATAGTATGTGGATTGCTGCAGTTCCACCAGTACCACCTATATTTAAGGTAATACCAGAGGTAGCATCACTAACTTGACGTTTTCCTGCTTCTTGTCTTAGTTGCCAGGTAATTTCAGCAGCTTGTGCAATACCAGTAGCACCTAGAGGATGTCCTCTTGCTTTTAATCCACCAGATGGATTTACAGCTATGTCTCCATCTCTTTCTATAAGACCATCTTCAATTGCTTGTCCACCTTTTCCTTTTTCAAAGAAACCAAGATCTTCAATTGCAATTAATCCATTTATACTGAAACAATCATGAACTTCTGCCATATCCATATCTTTTGGAGTTAAATTAGCCATGTCATATGCTTTTTTAGCTGCAAATATTGTTGATGGGATGGTTGTTAAACTTTTTCTGTTATGTAAACTTATTGTTGCTGATGCTTGAGTAGATGCTCTTATATAAATTGGTGTATCAGTATATTTATGTGCTTCATCTGCTGGACATACAATAATTGCTGCAGCTCCGTCAGATACAGGAGAACAATCTAAAATATTTAATGGTGATGCTACTTTTGT
The DNA here is from genome assembly GCF_003266085.1 of Methanosphaera sp. DEW79. Lineage (NCBI taxonomy): Archaea > Methanobacteriati > Methanobacteriota > Methanobacteria > Methanobacteriales > Methanobacteriaceae > Methanosphaera > Methanosphaera sp. DEW79. The sequence continues at coordinate 79,572 of NZ_MUZW01000004.1, forward strand.
TGAATTAAGTACTGCATCTACACTAATCTCTCTTTGGAATTGTGCTTTTGGATTTAGAGCACCATTTTTATGTCCAAGTACTGCAAATCCTGCAATTTGTTCACGTGTTGTACCATATTCGTACATGTGTCTTTTTGCCATCATTGCATATAATGATGGGAATGTAACTCCTTGTTGAGCTTCCCATTCACGGTCAGCTGCTGCTGCAATTGCTGGTGTAGCATCTACAACATCAGTCATTTTTTCTACTCCTGCTGCCATAACTCTATCATAGTAACCTGATGCTACTGCCATTATTGCTTGTCTTAGAGCAAGACCACCTGAAGCACATGCTGCTTCTACTCTTGTTGCTGGGATTGGTGTTAATCCTGAGTGTTCTGCTATTAGAGAACCTATATGTTCTTGTCCTACAAATAATCCACCAGTCATGTTACCAATGTACATTGCATCAATATCTTCACCATTCATGTTTGCATCGCGTATGGCATCTATTCCAGCTTCTACAACTAAATCTCTAAAGGATTTTTCCCATAATTCTCCGAATTTTGTTTGGGAAACTCCTACTATTGCGACATCTCTCATAGTTTTTCCTCCTTATTTTATTGTCTTTGTATTTAGTTCATTTTTATTTTACCTTTGAATTTAGCATATGTTGCATAGTCAACATAGGTTATTTTTGATTGAATTTCTTCTAAGGTTTTAGCATTGTTACGAACTTCTTCTATTCTGTCATTTACAGTGATTTTAAATGCATCACTTCCAGCTCCTGATCCATAGGATACTGCGAAGATTTTATCTCCAGGTTTTGCTATATCAAGAATTGATGCAAGACCAAGTGGTGTTGCTCCAGAATATGTATTTCCAATATTTGGTGTTAATAGACCTTGTTTGTATTGGTCTTCTGTGAAGCCAAGTTTTCTTGCAACTCTTATATAGAATTTTCCATTTGGTTGGTGGAATACTGCATAATCATAATCTTTAGCAGTAGTTCCAGTTTCTTCTAACATTCTATTTGCTGCTCCAAGTACATGTTTGAAGTATGCTGGCTGACCTGTGAATCTTCCACCGTGTGATGGATATGCTTGTCCTTCACGTCTATAAAAGTCAGGAGTATCTGTTGTAAAACTGCATGTGTGTTCAATATCAGCTATAGTGTTATCTTCACCAATAATATATGCTGCTCCACCTGCAGATGCTGTGTATTCAAGAGCATCTCCTGGAGCTCCCTGTGATGTATCAGCACCTATTGCTAATCCATATTTTATCATTCCAGATTTTACAAGTCCTACTGCAGCTTGTATACCTGCAGTTCCTGCTTTACATGCAAATTCTAAGTCTGCTGCTGTTAAGTTAGGTGATGCTCTTATTGCATCTGCGACTATTGTTGCGGTTGGTTTTACTGCATATGGGTGTGATTCTGATCCTACATAGATTGCACCAATATCTTGAGGATCTATTTCAGCTCGTTGTAAAGCTCGTCTTGCAGCTTCTACTGATATTGTAATAGTATCTTCATCTGGTCCTGGTACTGATTTTTGATTTACGACTAATCCTTTTGAAATAGATTTTGGGTCATCTCCCCATACTTTAGCAATTTCTTCTACTTTTATTCTGTAAGAGGGGATATGCGCTCCATATCCAACGATTCCTGTCATTTTATCACCTTACTAATATTATATTCAATAATAGTTTCTTTCTGTAATTACAGTTAAATTATATATAGATAATTTTATATTAGATTCTATTATTTTTTTTATCTGTATTAATTAAACTTTAGTTTATTCAAGTTAATATATTTACGTTATTTTTTTCTAGTTCAATAGGTTATATTATAAATATGGATTTTTATTTTTTCCTGTTTGGTGGGTATTTTATATATTAAATCTATTTTTTTCATTGTTTTATTTTTTAGTTTTATTTCTAAGTTTATGAGATTTTCATGTTTTATTTTTTTTTATTTTGAAAAAACAGTAATTTCTTATTTATAGAAGAATATAATATAATATAATATTTAATTTGTAATGGTGAGGACTTTTTAAAATGAGTACTGTAGCAGTAGTTATAAAAACAGAAGAAAAATCAGGAGTATTACATGGTATTGCAGATAAGTTATATGAAAGAAATTATAATATAATCTATACTCATCTATTTCTTGAAGATAATTTTGGAAAGATATATATGGAGATTACTGGTGTAGATGATATGAGTGATCTTCTTAGATATATTTCTAATATTCCAAATGTTGTGGAAGTTCATGCTCATAAAACACTTTATGAAACATTTGGTAAACGTGTGATAGTTGTTGGTGATGGAGAAATAATGGCTAAAACACTACAGGGTGGTATTATGGAAGCTGAATTACATAATGCTCATGGTGAAACTATTAGTGTTGATGGTATGATTATTGGTGGTGGAGTTGAAATTCAAGAAGCAATTCATTCTTTAGATAAACTTCCAAGAATCAATGCTTTGGTTTTATCAGGTAGTATGATGGGTGGTTTAATTACTGATGAGATTATTAAGTTAAAGGAAAATAATAATGATCTTAAAATAGTTTCAATTGATATGTTAGGTGATTTAGATTCGGTTGTTGATTTAGTTGTTAATGATCCTGTTCAGGCTGGAGCTATGGCTGTTAAATTAATTTCTGATATTGATTCATATGATGATGTACTACTTGATAATAAATTCTTGAAAAGTTAGATTAAATTAATATAATAAATAATTTGGAGGTATATTATGTATGATCCAGAACCTAGAGGATTTAATCCTCTGCGACTGATTATTATAATGGTTATTGCAGTTGTTATTATAATGGGTGTAACTGTAGCATTAAATGGAAATTCATCAAATAATGAGCCTGTGGAAAATAATACAACAGCACCCCCAGCTGAGGTAAATCCTATTGAGAAGTCTGTTGTTGTTAATAATTCATATGGTGTTGTTACTAAGATGTCAGGTTATGGTAATAAAACATCGGATATTCATGTGGCTTTGATTGTAGGGGTTGATGTGAAAACTCCGGCTTCAAATGTTGTTGTTTCAACACTTGAAAATTCAAAAAATCTAAAATATGCATATGATATATACGTCATTGAACCAACAAATGATACAAATATAAATAACACTACTAATAATTCAAATAACCTTACATTAAACAATAAAACTGAAGCTTTAGCTGATGAATCTGTAGTGCCAGATATAATTAGCAACAACTATAATTTCTCTATGGATATTCATGGAGTTTCAGATTCTAACTCATTTGTATTTGTACCATCAGAGGACACCTACACATCTAAGAAAGTAGTTACAGCTATATCAAACAATACTGATGTTGGAGTATACACACCAAGTAGTTATACATATGCAAGGTATGTGTCAATACCTTTAATTTCAAATAACATTCCATCAGTAGTTTATATGACTAGTCAATACAATACAAATGGAACATCTAGTGAGATTGGGGATGTGATAGGTGCTGTTGATAACTTCGACTTTGAACATTTAGATGATAGTTTAAATAACACAACTACTAATGACACCTCACAAAATACAAGTAATGTTAATTCCTCAAATAATAATTCCTCATCAGATTTAAATAACAGTACACAAACTGATGGAAATTCTGAAATAATTGACTAGGTATATTTATATGATAAATATGATTTTTTTAGATTAATATTTTTCATATAAAGAATTTTTTATTTCTTTTTCTTTTTTTTAACTTTTATTTTAATTGATTTTTATTTTGATATTTTATATAACAATATTTATATGTACATATGAACAAATATTCATATGAGGAGTGGTTGAGATGAAAGAAGATAACTTATTCAATGTCGGAGATGACACATGTGATATAACAGTATTACATGAAAAACCAATAAGAAGAGCAAAAGAACAATTAATGAGTGAAAATACATACATGGAATTATCTGAGACATTTAAAATCTTTGGAAATCCAACAAGACTTAAAATTCTATCATTATTGTCTGTAGAAGACTTGTGTGTATGTGATATATGTGAAATATTAAATATGAGTCAATCAGCAGTATCACATCAACTAAGAACATTAAGAAGTAAAAATCTAGTAAAATATACAAAAGAAGGAAAACAAGCAAGATACTCTCTAGCAGATAAACATGTTGTACAAATATTAAAAATAGGAATAGAACATGTATTAGAATAAATAAGGTATAAGATAATTATTTTTTTAGAAGGTGTATAAATGGAACACAATAATAAATGTTATGATCCTGATTGTAAAAATGAGGAATGTTTTAATCCAGAACATTTTAATTTCATATGTATGGATCCCAATTGTGAAATGGTTCATTGTGAAAAAAATGCTCACTACAATAAGGATCTATTAAAAAACTTCCAAGAAAAAACAAATTTCAAAGAATATGAACATAACAACGTTGATACTAAAGTAGATAAAATATGTGACTGTGCAGACGACTGTTGTACTGGTAATACACACCATGAACACAACCATGAACA
>NZ_MUZW01000023.1:0-9243 GCF_003266085.1 Methanosphaera sp. DEW79
TGAACGTTGTGATGTAAACAGTACAATCACGGTAGTAAAAAACTAAAAATAAAATATAACTTAGGAGAACATATTTTCTCCTATTTATTTTTTCATTTTTTTTATCAAAAGAGAGTGCGACAATTAATTTTTAATAAATATTTTTTTCTTATTTTAGGTTTACTTATTTTTATAATTATTCTTTATTTTTTTCTATTTTTTATCATGATTTTATAATTAAAGTTTAAATACTTTTTTAATAGTTATTTTATAGAATATTTGTATATAACGTTTTATAGTTATATTATATAGTAAAATATTTTTTGTTGATTTGTTATTTATGGTTTTACGTGAAGATACTATTGGTCAAACTTTTTTGTTACCTGTTGATATTAGAAAATTAATTCCAGATAATCCTGTTTGTTTTTTCAGTGATAAGGAGTGGATTGTGTTGATTTTAGTGATATTGATTTTCAATACAAAGATACTCTATGTTAAAAAGCTTATTCTGCAACAATGCTTCTTTGTATAATTTTAATGGGTACTATTTATTCTATTCACAGTAGCCGTAAGTTAGAAAGTATGGTTCGTGAAAATATTGTGTTTATGTATTTAGCTACTTTTCAACAACCTGTTTTTAGTACTATTCTTCTTTTAAATGTGAACATAATGATTTAATATTCTTGAAACAATTAATTATGGTCATAATAAAGATTTAATTGATTTAAAAAGTACAGACAATACCATATAATAAGATTGCAAAATACCAAAACACAACACACTAATAGTAACAGCCAAAAATATAATAAATACATAATATAGAACTAAAACAACAAAAAGAACTAGTAGATCTGACTTAAAAAACAAAATAAATAATAAAAACAATGATCTAGTCAAAAATAATAATTATTGTTCATGACTAACAATGATTGTTGCATGTTCTCTTATTTTTTTGTAGGATATTTTTCTAAAAAGAGTATTTTATGGGGGGAGAGTTTTATTTTCGTCTTCTTTTAACATAGATTGTGATAGTTTCAGGGTGTCGTCCATTTTCTAGAATGAATTTATTAACATTTTCTATAGCTTCAATGTATTCATTTTTATAGATTTTTACATCATCTATCATTACATATGAGGGCATACTTTTTTGTTTTTCATTTATTGAAATTACTTTTTTTATAAAGTCACTGTATTCTTCTTTTGTAAGCTCTTTTTTAACTTCTTTTTTAATCTTCATTTTAATCACATAGGTAGTGTTAGATAATCAATTAGTTTTATATTTTTATCAATGGCTTGTTGTTTATTTTCTTTTGACATAAATAATGCTAAGTCAGCATAATTATACTGTGCTTTTTTTAGAGATTCTATAATAGGGGATACTTGTGTAAGTGGTTTTAGGCCATTGTATGTATTAACTTGTATACTCATCTTTTTAAATGAAAGTTCTTCTGGCATATCTATAATAACTTCTTCTGGAGGAACATCTAATTTATTTGCTATTTCCTCTTCTGCTTCAGTTAAATATTTTTTATTCATATTTACTATTTTTTCAGGATTTTCAAAGTCTATTAAAGGTATAGTGTCAGTTTTTTTATATAATCTGCGCGTATCTATATTTTTCATAGTTTTTTGTGGTAATCCTTTAGTATTTCGTGTTATATTTATTAAGTCACCATCATCAAGATATTGTAGTTCTTTTTCAACAACTACTTTGTCTTTAATTAATCTGGATAATGATACTCTAAACATACTATTTACTATTCTTGTTGTATGATGTTGATATACAGTAGGATACATGAAATATCTTGCTAGTAATGTTGATTCTGCAGCTTGAACTCCCTTTGATGATAATACAAGAGCATTATCACAGTAGGTTAAGCTATATAATAAGCGTTCCGTATCAATAACACCATAAGCAACACCAGTATAATATGAGTCTCTTGCAAGATAGTCCATTCTATCAACATCAAGGTCTCCTGAGATTATTTTTCCATACTTGGTTTTTCCATCAATTATACTTGTAACTAGTTTTGGATCGAATTTTTCATTTAATATGTCTGTAATACTTGAATCTTTTATGATATTTTTAGTTACTGTTTCATGGTCATGTTTTAGTGCTCTTTCTGAAACATGTGAAAATGGGGAGTGACCAATATCATGAAGTAATCCACATATTCTTAGTAATTCAATGATTTCATTATCTAAATTTAGTCTTGTTGCTATTTTATTTGCTAAAAATAAAGTACCTATTGAATGCTCAAATCTAGTATGATTTGCTCCAGGATATACAAGATTTGTAAATCCTAATTGCTTTATTCTTCTTAATCTTTGCATTTCAACAGTATCTATGATTTTTAATTCAAAATCAGTTAGATGTAAATCACCATGGATACTATCTCTTATAAATCCCATTTTCATCAAACTCTTATTATTTTTTTATCTATACTAATTCACTGATTTCTTTTTGATTTAATTTTTGTATACGTTGAATACCATTAATTTCCTTAAGAACTTTAATTACTGAATTTGGAACTAGTTTTTCCCAGTTATCATTATTTAACATTCTTCTTCTTACTTCTGTACCAGAGTATTCTGTTCTATTAAATAGTGGTGGTTGGGTGTAGGGTATGTTTGCTTCTTGGAATAATTGTTGAACTAAACTATTTCCAGAATATACTCTACAAAATGGTGGTGTTAACATTGTAACATGACCTACCCATAGGGAGTTACATGCAATATCTTCTAATGGGAGAATATAATATCTTGATGGATCTATGTTATATTCTCTTAGAGCTTTAGTTAGCATGAGTATACGTTCTCCACCTGTAAAGGGGTTGGATAATGTATGACTTTTTTCAGCACTTCCAATTCCAATTACAAGCTCATCAACTTCTTTTAATGTTTCTTGTATAACACTAATATGTCCCTTGTGGACAGGTTGCATTCTTCCAATTAATAATCCTCTTTTTTCGTTCATATGACTTCCAACATATACTTTTTTTTTAATTTATACTATTTATCTGTTATTTAATATGTTTTTTCATATTATTTATAGTTTTTATTTCATTTTGAATATTTTTTTTCTACTTTTAATAAAAATATGTTTATTTTTACTTTTTATTTTTGAATTTTTTTCCATTTACATAATTTTTTTCTAATTTATTTTAATTAATTATTTTTTTATGAATAGATTCTATTTTTAAATAACTTTAAATATAATTAATGTCAAAAGTTATATTGTATATAATAATAGTCCTTTAGGGTAGTGGCAATCCTACGAGACTCTGGATCTTGTGACAGCGGTTCGACTCCGCTAAGGACTACTTTTTATTCTATTTTTATGTTGATTATGGAGTTTTATGTATGTCTGGATTTTATTCTGAAAAAATTTTTACCAATGAATTATTTGATGTATTTAAACAGGATGCTGCAATTGTTGTTTATCTAAAAATGGAAAATAACTTGATTATTTCATCATGGATTAATGGAGGTTATCAAGAAAATTTGAAATATATTGTTAATCAAACATTAGATGGTACAGATTATGATGAAATGGTTTCAATGGATTATTCCACATTTCAAACAAGATGTATGGAAAAAATTAATTTAAATCCAAATGAATCAGCAGGTATGGCAACATCTGCATGTATGGATAATTATGCAATAAGTGTATATGAATATAAGGATTTAAAAGTAACTTCTATTGTAACAGCAGGTGCAGATAATAATGGAATTAAGGCGGGAGATCCTGCATCATTTTATGAACATAATAATGAATATAATCTCGATGTTGGAACAATAAATATTATAACAATAATTGATGCAAATCTAGAACCAGGAACATTAATAACAGCATCAATAACAGCTACTGAAGCAAAAACTAGTGTACTTCAAGATTTAAAATTAGAAAGTCAGTTTTCAACACATATAGCAACAGGTACTGGTACTGATGGAATTTGTGTTATTTCCAATAAATCTAGTGAGAATCATATTGAAAATGCAGGTAAACACTCAAAGCTAGGTGAAATTATTGCAAAGTCAGTTCAAGAAGCAACAAGAAAAGCTCTCTATCTACAAACAGAAATGTGTATATCTTACCAGAAATCAGTACTTAACAGATTAAGTAGATTTAACATAGATTTTGATACATTCTACAATAAAACAGAAGGTATTACAAAGACAGATTATGCTATGAAATTCAATAATTTCAATAGTAATACAGAAAATATTGCATATATAAGTGGAATTATTGATTTAATTGATGAGACTCAAACAAATCTACTAGAAATATGTGATGTAACACATCCCATAAAAAATATTATTAAATTATTTTTAGATGTGGAATATGATGTAGAATTTAATTCCATTGATGATGTACTAAACTATTTAATCGATGCAATAAACACACATCTTCTAAAATAATCTTTTTTTTTAAAAAGAAAAGGTGGGTAATTATATGAGTATTATTGGTAGGTTCACATTTTTAAGTGTTGCTTCTGTAAAACTACCAATTACTCTTGAATTTGAATAATTAATTCCCTGTTTTCCCATTATAATACTATCAGCTTCACTTTTACGTGCAATAGTCACAATATCATACATGGGACTTCCAAATAAAACCATACTTTCAACATTAATATTGTTTTTAAGAATTAAATCAACAATCTTCTTAATAAACTCATTGGATTTAGCCTCTTGTTCATTATATGACAGATCTACTGACTGATCCATGATATTTGTAACAATGATTGTGGAATTTAATTCTTTTGCAAGTTCAATAGCTTTATCAGCTGCTTTTTTTGAATTTTCTGAACCATCTATTGGTAATAATATTCTTTTAAACATTTACACACCTCATTTAATTATTGTCCTTCTATTTCTAAAAATTTAGCTGTAACAGTGGAAGGTTCTCCATCATTTACTAACTTACCCTTATTTATCAAAATGGTTCTTGTAGAAACTTCTTCAACAAATTCCATTGTATGACTTACAAGAATTATAGTAGTATGTAATTTTTCATTGATTTTCTTAAGTGAATTAGCAACAATTCTTAAAGTAACAGGATCTAAATCACCAAAAGGTTCATCAAGTATTAAAATATCTGGATTGGATATAAGAACAGATGCTATTGCTACTCTAACTTGTTGTCCTCCAGATAATTCAATAAATTGACGTGTTAATAGTGGAAGAGGTAGATCTAATGCCTCAAAGATAGGTTTTACATATTCAATAACAGTTTCCTGATTAATAGATGGGAATAATAAATCAAGAATTTCAGGTCCTAAATTTAATTTTTCTAATTTAACAATAGCCTCATTTCTTGAAAGATCTGTTAATTGGTAGAGTAAATCAAGTGCTTCATCACTTAAACCAATTTCACTGGCTTTTTGCCTTGCTTTTTCATATATTTCATCCATCTTTGGAGATAATTTTGATGCTAATTGTTCAATAACAGGAGTATGTGGTGTTAATGCAAATTCCTGGTGCATAAATCCCATATTTTTACGGATTTGCATACGATTTTCACCATAATCATCCATACTAGTCCAAGTATCATTTATAAGTATTTCAATATTTCCAGAATCTTGTTGTTCAAGTCCTGCAATCATCTTAAGAATTTCTGTTTTTCCAGAACCTGTAGGACCAATTATAGATAATATTTCACCTTTATTAACATTAAATGACACATCATCAATTGTTAAAACATGTCCTCCCTTAAATAGATAGAAATCTTTTCTTAAGTTATCAACCTTTATAATAGGTTTTGTTCTATCCATATCTTTAATTGGATAGATTGGTTCTTCATCTTTTAAGAATTTTTCAATAATAATCTCTGACTTATCAATATCTTGAACTTTTCCATTGAATATTAACATTACTCTATCTGCAAGATATCTTTGAATTTCAGGTTGGTGTGATACAACAATAACAGTAGTGTTATATTTTTCATTGATTCTTTTTATAGTATCTAATGTTTCAAGTCTTTTTTTAGGACTACTCATAGTGGAAGGTTCATCTAAAAGAAGTATTTCTGGTTTTTTAGCTAATTGTCTTGCAAGTACCAGTCTTTGTTTTTCTCCACCACTTAATACTGGTGCAAAATGATTAGCTTTTTCTTTTAAACCCACAGTATCAAGAATATCAAGAGCTTCATCCATGTACTCTTCTTTAACATCATCTATATTGCAGTTTGTTTCATCTCCAGTTTTTATTCCAACTAATTTATGAATAACATTTTCAACTGCAGTTTTAGACCATAAACCAAACGATCGTTGTAGGTGAATTGCTGTTTTTTCTTTAAGTTCATTTTTATATTCTAAGTAATTATCTGGAGTAATTTCTATACCATCAACAGTAATACATCCCTCATCAAAGGGTTCAACTCCCCTTAATATTCGCATAATTGTTGATTTTCCAGAGCCACTAAGTCCCATTATACCATATATTTCTCCATCAGATACTTCAAATGAAACATCATCTAATGCTTTTATCCTGTTGTTATCTTGTAATTTATAAATTTTAGTTAAATGTTCTACTTTTATCATCTAATACACCATTTGTTTATTATATATGTTTTTTATTCTATAAATTATTAGGATTAAATAATATACTCTATATCATGATATATTTTTTCACACATATTGATGTGTTAATAACTCATGAGTATTTTAGGTTGTTTATAGGGATACTTTATTTATTTTCATACCTTTTATTTGCTTATAATTCTTTTATAATGAAAAAAAAAATCTTTATTTTTTATTTTAGATAAAGTTTATATTAGGTATTTTACAAAATATATATCATTCAAATAAATAATATTTGTTTTATATTTTGTTTGAATATTAAAAAAAATTAAGAAGTGAATATAATGTCAACAAATAAGACAATGGCATTTTTATTGGCTCTAATTGTTTTAATAATTGGACTATCAGCGGTAAGTGCGTCAGATGTATCAAATACACATGAAGTGCAAGCTGATTCATCACATGTAGATATACCTACAACAGTTAAGAGTATAGAAACAAGTGATAATAATATTAAAGCACAAGAACCATCAACAAATGTTAAACAAAAAACAAATGAAAATAGCAAATCACTTAATGTCCAAAAAACTAACAAAAACATACAAACAGCTACAAAAGACATAGTGTCTGAAAATACAAAATCTATAGAAAAAACAAGTATTAAACAAAAATCACAAAAAACAGCAGATAAATCAACATATGTTGTTACAAAAGATACATTTAATCAATACTTTAATAATGGAACATTAAGAGATAACATACAAAATGGGGATACATTAGATTTCCAAGGAGATTTCAAAACAAGCAGTACTGAAAATTATACAATGATTTTCAATAAACCAGTAAATTTAATTTCAACTACACAAAACACAAACATCTCACTAAATTCAACAAGTACTGATTTCTTTGGAAATGATTATGGAGATGCAGTAGTATTTGAAAAAACAGCAAGTGGAAGTAACATCACTGGACTTTACTTCTATAATACCCAAATTATAGTAAAAAATGCATCAAACATTATTTTCAATAATATAACAAAAATTACTGAAAATAAAAAGATTGGTGGAGGAATAGGAGGATTTTCTATACGTGAGAATTCTTCATATGTAACAGTAAAAAATAGTTACTTCTACACAAGAGATAATGGTGGAGTAAGTACACTTGTAGGTGCATATGCATCACACTGTATATTTGATAATAACACATTGGATGTTGAAGGTAATGTTGGTAATATAATCTACTTTACAACATACAATGTAGATATTACAGATTATAGTCATACAAATGAATATAATCAAATAACAAACAATAAAATCTATGGACCATCAGTATCAACATCAATATGTTATGGTATAGCAATTAGTGGTTGTCATAACCTTGTAGAAAATAACACCATAGAATACAATAATGGTATGGGAATAACAATACAATGGGGTAGTGGAACACCTGATGAAAGTGGTAGTGGTTCTTCATCCTCTGGAGTACCAACATACAATAACACATACAGAAATAATGTTCTATTAAATAACAGTCATTTTTCACCATCATCCAACAGTACAATAATTAACAACACAGTTACAGGAAGAACAAATCTAATAACAAATACAATTTTATTAAACAATACATTAAATACAGTACAAACATCAGGTATTGTAACAATAGGAAACTCTTCAATAGGAAACATAACAATATTATCAACACCAAAGAAATCAAAAACATCCTACATAATTGAAAATAATACAATTGACAATATTATACTTAAAGCTGCTTCTGGATCAGGAGATACAACTGAAAATATAACAATAAACAACAATAACATAACAGGAAAAATATATGTAACACAAACAAGTGGAGATGTAAACAACCTAAATATTACATCAAATAATATTGGTGATTATGTAGCACTTGGAGAAAAAAGAAATCAAATAGTAACCAATGTATTAATCAACAATAACAAAATAAATTCAACTAAAAGCTATGCAATAAGAATAACTGAAAAATCAGAAAACTTCACAATAACAAATAATCAATTATATGCAATGAATGCTACAGGTAACAGTGCAATACAAAATGATGGAATCATGAATAATATTTATGAATTCAACAACACTCCAATAAATCCAAAAACAACCATAACTATAGATCCTATTAAAAATACAACAGTAGAAAATACTGTAATAATAAGTGGAAAATTATTAGATGAAAATCAAAAACCAATTACCAATGCAACAGTTAAAATTGGAGTAAAAGACCCAGAAAGTAAAAATAAATATAATGTAATTACTGATGAAAATGGAGTATATACAAAAGAATTTAAAGTATACTATGAAGGTTTATATATGGTGGAAGTATCATACTCAGGGGATGCAACACATGCACCATCAAAAGATGAATCATCATTTAATGTACTAGAAGCTACAACAACCTCCATGAATATAACTGGTAATTATAATCTAAATAACAATATAACAATCCATGTTAGTGTAGTAAATAATGCAAACATGCCAGTAGATGGTAAAGTATCTATCACTATTGATAATAATGAAAACATTGTAGATTTAGTAAATGGTTGTGCAAACTTAACAGTTACCCTGACTGAAGCTGGAATTCATACAATAACTGCTACATATCTTGGAAATGATGTGTATGGTCAATCATCTACAACAGAAAACATCACAGTAAACAAAGTAAATACTACTACTATGCTTAATATAGCTGGCGTTGTTGGTTTAAATAAAAA
>NZ_MUZW01000049.1:0-15915 GCF_003266085.1 Methanosphaera sp. DEW79
ACTGGAGTTTATTTTTTAAATAAAACCTTAATTATCTTTACTTTTAAATATATGATTATATAATTATAATTTAATTTATTATGAAAATACATGATGATTTATTTAATCCATATTTTTCTACTGTTTGTTTATTGACATATATATTATATACTTAAAAAAGAGTGTTCTTATAAGAACTGCAATATTTATTTTAAAGTGGTTTTCAACAAGATTTTCTTGTTACTATGTTTATAATTATCTAAAATATGTTGAATATTTTGTATAATATAAATCATGAAAATATACAAATTAATATAGCAAAATAAGTCTCATACTCATTAATAAATAAAAAAAAGTTAAAAGAAATAAAAAGGGAATTAATTACTTTTTTGATCTTCTGTTATACGTTTCATGTATGTATTTACACTAGTTGCTATTGCTGCAACTTTTTTACTTGGTAGGAATGTGGCTTTAAGTTCTGCAATTCTATCTTCATCTTCCTTAACAACCCTTTCAATGTCAGCTCTTAAATCAAGTTTGTTTTCTTCAATAAATCCAGTGTGTAAATTTGCATTTTTAAAGTTTTCATTAAGCATTAAAGCCTTATGGAATGGTATTGTTGTTGGAACTCCCACAACTATATATTCATTCAATGCTCTTTTCATACGTGCAATAGCTTCATCCCTATTATTTCCATGTACTATGAGTTTTGCAATCATTGAATCATATATTGATGGAATAGTATAACCATTATACACACCACTATCCATTCTTACTCCAATTCCACCAGGAGAACGGTAACCTACAATACGTCCAGGATTAGGATTAAAGTCATGTAATGGATCTTCTGCATTTATACGACATTCAATAGCATGACCATTTACTTTAATATCATCTTGAGAATAATCTAATTTTTCACCAGATGCTACTTTAATCTGTTGTTTAACTAGATCTACACCAGTAATAGCTTCTGTAATTGGATGTTCTACTTGTATTCTTGTATTCATTTCTAGGAAATAATATTCACCATTAGAATACATGAATTCAACAGTACCTGCACTGTTATAATCAACACTTTTTGCTGCTTTAATAGCAGATTCTCCCATCCTTTGTCTTAATTCTTCAGTCATAATAGGTGATGGTGCTTCTTCTATTAATTTTTGATGTCTTCTTTGTATGGAACATTCCCTGTCACATACATGTATAGTATTTCCATGATTATCTGCTAATACTTGGAATTCTATATGTCTTGGTTTTTCAATATATTTTTCTATATATACTGTTCCATCACCAAATGTTGCCTGTGCTAGATTTTGGGTGGATTCTATTGCACGAGCTAGTTCATCTTCCTCATAAACTACTCTCATACCAATACCTCCACCTCCAGCTGATGATTTAATTATTACAGGAAAACCTATTTCTTTTGCTCTTTTTTTTGCTTCTTCAATATCAGTAATTCCTTCTTTATCTCCAGGTACTGTTGGAACTCCTATTTTTTCCATTAACTGTTTTGAAGTAATTTTATCTCCCATTGCTTGAATTGCATTTTCTCTTGGACCAATTAGTGTGATGTTGTTTTCATCACATTTATTTCCTAGTACTGGGTTTTCTGATAAGAATCCATAACCTGGATGTATTGCATCAGCTCCTGTATCTAATGCAATGTCAATAATTTTATCAATGTCTAGGTATGATTGTGATAGTATGGATGAATTTAGTGGTACTGCTTCATCAGCATATTTTGTAAACAAACCAGTTTTATCAGCATCAGAATAGATTGCAACTGTATTCACATCTAATTCCCTACATGCTCTCATTACACGTATTGCTATTTCACCACGGTTTGCTATTAATACTTTGTCGAACATTTTTATTAGTATCCCCTTTGATATGTTTCTTTAAAATGTAAATTATTCATAATCTTACATTATATTATTTTCTATATATACTATCTATTTATTTATTAATATACACTTTACTAAATATAATGTATCTATTAAAAATTCAGTAATTTTTATTTTTAGATTTATTAAATCCTCTTTTTCAAATATCTAAATTTATATTAGTTATTATATTTTTAATTTAATTTGCTTTTTTATGTTTTAGAAGTTTTTTAGAAGGTATTTTTTTCTATTTTATATATAAATATTTTATATCTAGTTTAAAATACTATATTTTAATGTTTTTTTTTAATATTGTATTTATAAAAAAAGTTTTTCCCTTTGTTTTATTATTTTAAATAATAGGATAATGAACAATCTATAATAACTACTTTTTATGTATATAATTATTAATGAATTTAATTATTTTTTTAGAAAAAAAAAGTTACTGTTTATATAATTAAATTTACTTATTTTAGTGATTAAGATGATAAGAAAAAAGATACTTAAAAATATTGAAAATGAATATATAACAGAATCAGATTTATTAAAAAAATTAGATATTACCCATGAAAAATTAAAACAACATCTCCTAGATTTAAAAGAAGCAGGTTATTTAATTAAAATTGATGCTGAAAAAGGTTATAAATTAGAAAGTATACCTGATATTCTTGAACCATTTGAAATTAGTAGAGGATTAGATACAAACTATATAGGTCACAGTATTCATTTATACAAAGAACTAGAATCTACAAATACCACTGCTAAAAAATTCGTTGAACAAGATGCAAAAGAAGGAACTATAATCATAGCAGAAAGTCAAACAGCAGGAAGAACAAGAAAACATGATGGATGGGTATCACCAGAAGGTGGTATTTACATGACCATGATACTAAGACCTGAAGTATCACTAAAAGAAGCTTCAAAACTCACAATAGTAACAGGTGTTGCAATAGCAAAAACCTTACATGATGTATTTGATATTGATGTAGGTATTAAATGGCCTAATGACTTACTAATTGGAAATAAAAAGATTTGTGGAATATTAACAGAAGCTGTAACAGATTATGATGAAATCAAAGCAGTACTTGTAGGTATAGGAGTAGATGTTAACTTTGATGAAGATAAACTTCCAGATAAACTAAAAGACGTTGCAACATCTGTTAAAGCAGAACTTGATACGGAATATAATAGGGCAGAAATAATAAAAGAATTCTTTAAAGTATTTGAAGAATTATATGAACAATATAAAAAACATGACTTCAAATATATTGTATCTGAGTGGAGAAGATTATCTACAACAACAGGTAATCGTGTGAAAGTATACACTGGACGAAAAGTAATTTATGCTGATGCAGTGGGTATTACAAATGAGGGTGCATTGATTATTGAACATGAAGATGGAAAATTAGAAAAAGTAATTTCTGGAGAAATAGAAATAATAGATGATGAATAAATCATCATCCATATCCCCCACTATTTTTGTTAATTAATTATATAATACAGATTCATTTTTGTTAATTAATTATATAATACAGATTCAAAGTCATTATTTTTACATACTTCAACTGTTTTATCAAATGTATCACAAACAGCACTGACTAATTCATCCATAGTTAATTTATCAGAATCCTTTGCAGCCCAATCAAAACGTACAGTTTTTGAAGCTCCAGGCATACCTACAGCAGGTATTGTGATAATATTATAATTATCAATTAAAAGCATAGAATATACTGTTGCTATAACATCTGCATCCATATCCACTTTAGCTCCACGTTTTTCAACTTCAGCCTTTATTTCTTCTTCCTTAAACATGAAACCTGTGGGAGTTGTTTGTGGATTTAATTGTTTATCTAATAATTTTTGATATAATTCATCTTTTTGTTTAAATGCTTCTTGAATTCTCTCTGGAGAATATTTTTCTAAACCCTTAATCATACCAACAATAAGTGGTGCTTGTGCTTCAAGTCCATACTGATTAACAACTAATTTTATTTTATCAATAATTTCAGTACTTCCAGCCATTAATCCACCACGTGGACCTTCCATTAATTTATCAGTACTTGTAACTGATATGTCAGCACCTAAATCTATAGCTGTTGGTTGATTATATACTGCTCTTCTTATTCTTGCACCAGATGCATCATCCACTGCTACAATAACATCTTTTTCTTTTGCCTGTTTAATAACTCTTTTAAAGTCTTCCACACTAATTACTTCTAAATCCATTGTAGTGCCTGTTATAAAAACAAGTGATGTATTATCATCTATTTTAAATTCATCAAGATTAGTGTATTCTTCATAGTCTGCTCCAACAAGTTTAGCAGTACGTGGTATAGATGGATGTGCTGGTTTTTTTGCAAGGAAATGTACAATTTTTGTTCCAGGTTTTACAAGAGCTATAATCATTGCAACAATACCACTAGTTGTACGATTTACTGGTAATATTTTTTCTCCACCTAAATGTTTAATACCTAACTCTTGAACTTTCTGTTCATAAACAGCAGGTCCTGCATATGTTTCAAGTAATGATATGTCTTCTGGTGTTATATCAAAACCACCAGCAAGACCAGTTAAATCTATTAAACTATCAATACCATCAGTTTCAATCTTATCTTTAATTATTTTAAGTCCTTTTTCTCTTCTTTTTACTTCATTTAATGTTATTGACATGATTTCACTTCATCTAAAATTAATACTAAAACAAAATAATTAGTATATATTATAATGTGTAATAGATACTATAAAAATTGTAATAAAAAAAAAGTGTTTATAAAAATCATAGCCCCAAGATCTTTACAAAAATCATAGTAAAAATTTTAAAGAGATAGGATTTCTACAAAGCCATGTTTTATAAATACTACAGAAAAAAAAGATATGATAAATGTAGAAAAATACTTAATCTACATTTACTGTAAATACATCACTAAATAATTCAATAATAAGTTCAAGTTGTTCATCAGTAAAGCTTATGATTGTAACATCATCATTTTCCTTAACAAAATATTCAGCATTTACAATAGATCCATCATCATTCATATAAATATATATTCCATCATTTATACCATTTTCAGAACCATCTAATGTTATTACAAATTTTATTAACATATCTACTGATTTAACATTTTCAAAACCATAATCTGGATTTGTTCTTTTATCTTGAAGAGCATTATTTAGCTCAACCATTCTTCTTCCTAATCTATCAACGTTACTTTCCATATAATTCCCCTTTTTTTTAATACTCGAAAAACAACTATTTATTAGTTTCTTTCTTATACTACTTATTTATTATGATATATTCATATATTATGTTTAATATACTTTAATACTATATTCTAATTAATAAGTATATTATAAAAATCTATTGAAAATTATTATAATAAAATATAATATGCTCTAAGACTAAGGAGGTAGATACTTGACTGATAAAAAATCCAAACTAGCCTCAGGTAGTATTATTATTCTACTTGGTTCCATAATTCTCAGATTAGGCGGATTTATTTATAGATTTATTTTAAGTAGACTTTTAACTACAACAGGATATGGTATAGTAGGATTAACATTACCATTTCAAAATATTTTTATTATAGGAGCATCAGGAGGAGTACCTCCAGCAATAGCAAAATATGTGTCAGAATATAAGGCAGTTGATGATAAGCAGATGGTTCATCAAATCATTATAACTGGTTTGAAATTAATGATATTCATGGCACTACTAGCAGCAGTTATAATGTTTTTAATATCAGAACCTATAGCAATAGGAATATGGCACAAACCCGAAGCATTACTGCCACTACGATTAGTTGCACTAATAATACCATTTAGTATAATTGTAGGAGCACTAAGAGGAGTTTTCCAAGGATTTTATCAAATGACTTACATATTCTATAGTAAGTTTATTGAACAAATATTCACATTGATTTTTGCCATAATACTAGTACTTATTGGATGGTATGCAGCAGGAGCAGTTCTTGGTACTGCAATAGGATTTTTAATGGCACTACTTGGATCATATTATCTTTTTAAAACTGATATGAAGAAAAACTATTTAAATGGAAACTATGAACCAATAACATTTAAGGAAGAACTTGGATTAATTCTTAAAATATTTAAATTCTCAATACCAGTTGTAATATCAGGTGTTGCAGAAATATTTTTATATGATACTGGAACATTCTTCATTGGTATGTTTTTACCAACATTATTTGCAGGTTTCTATACAAATGCAAGTGCAATTGCAAGAATACCACTTATAATATCAAATTCCATATCCACATCAGTACTTCCAGCAACTAGTGAAGCAAGTAGTCTAAAGAATAGGGAATTACTTAAATTATATATTCATCAATCATACAGATACACAACACTAACAACACTACCAGTATCAGCATTCATAATGGTATTTGCAGCACCAATTATGTCAATACTATTTGGTAAAGAATATGTTCCTGGAGCTAGTGCTCTATGGATACTTGTTACTGGAATGTTTTTCTTCTCAATATATCTTATAGGAAGTAGTATGTGTCAAGGTCTTGGAAAACCACAAAAACCAATGTATGCACTGATAATAGGAGCTATAGTGAATATGGTACTTAGCTTTATTTTAATACCACGTTATGGTATAGCTGGTGCAGCATTTGCAACAACAATATCAACATGTCTTCTTATGATAATAACAATGTATGATTTAACAAAGATTACTTCAATTCATGCACCATACTTAGACATGATAAAGATGTTTATTGCATCGTTTGTCATGATTGGTATGATGTATGTTGTACCACAAAATATTCTTGGTATGATAATTGGTGGAATAATTGGAAGTATATTGTACTTGGCCATAGTGGTCTTTACTAAGGCAATAAAAAGGGACGATGTTGTATTTATTGAACATATTGCAAATAAAACAGGTCCACTTAAAAAATACCTCGATCCAGTAGTTAGATTTATCTACAACTACACAGACTAAAATAAGTATCACCACCCTTTTTCTATTTTTTTTTAATGATAAAAATCTATTTCATTGTATAATAAATTAATTTAAAAATTGAATCTGAATCTGAAAAATACAAGGAAAATAAGAATTATAATTAAACAGTATATAAAAATGATTATAAAAAACTAATTAAACATTATAAAAAAAAGATTATAAAAAAATAAAAGGATGAGAATCTAGATTTTAATTTTAATATCTAGAGCACTACATCCATCTTCATATACAAACACTGGGTTTATATCTAACTCTAAAATTTCTGGGAAGTCAAGAGTTAATTTTGTTACACGTTTTACAGTGTCTTTAACAGCTTCAATATCACTTGGATTTTCTCCACGATATCCTTTAAGTAATTTACTTATTTTTGTACTGTCAATTTGATCATCAATTACTTCATCACTAATTCCAGAACCTAATTTGAAACATACATCATTAATAAGATTTACATAGATTCCACCCATACCAAATCCTATTATTGGACCAAATTGTGCATCACGAAGCATACCAATTAAGATTTCATGTCCTTTAGGCATCATTTTTTGTACTTCAACACCATCAGGTACTACATCAGGATGTGCTTCTTTTGCACTTGCCATGATTTGTTCAAATGTATCTTCAGCTTCTTGTTTAGAGTTAATATTTACTACTACTCCACCAATATCTGTTTTGTGTAAGATTTTATCTGAAGCTATTTTAAGTACTACAGGGTATTGCATTTCCTCTGCTGCTTGTCCTGCTTCTTCTTTTGTTGTTGCAAGTATTATTGGTGCTGCAGAGATTCCATATGCTTTTGCAACTTGGTATGCTTCACTACCAAGAAGTGCATCTCTACCTTTTTGTTTAGCTTCTTCAATGATTCTTGCAGCTTCTTCTTTATCAGTATCTTGTACTTTATCAATACATGATTCTTGATCTTCTGATTGAATTGTATGATATCTTTCTAATGCTTTAAGTACATTTACTGCTGTTTCTGGGAATACACATACTGGAATATTATTTTCTCTTAGTAATATATTTTCTTCATTAAATGTAGGTCCACCCATATTTACAACAAGTATTGGTATGTCTGTTTTTCCTTTAGCTTCCACTATTGCATTTCCCACACCTTCTGGGTCATATGATGCTGTTGGACATGCCATAATAATAATACTATCTATATCATCTTCTTCTAATAAGATATCTAATGTTGCTTTATATCTATCTGCAGGAGCATCACCCAATACATCAATAGGGTTTTCTACACTTCCTTCATCTGGAATAACAGCTCTAAGTTCAGATTTTGTTTGATCAGTTAAATCTACTAATTCAAGACCAATGTCTTCTATTTTATCTGCTGTTAATACTCCTCCACCACCAGCATTTGTAATTACTGCTACTTTTTTACCTGTTGGTAATGATGATTTAGAGAATGCTAAACCATAATCAAATAAATCATTCATTGAACGTGCTCTCATTACACCACAGTTTTCAAATGCTGCATCAAATGCTGAATCATTACCTGCAAGTGCTCCTGTGTGTGAAGATACTGCTTTTGCTCCAGCTTGACTTGATCCTGCTTTAAGAATTACTACTGGTTTTATTTTTGTTACTCTTCTCATTACTTCAAGGAATCTTTCACCGTCACTAATTCCTTCTAAGTAACATAATATAACTTTTGTTTGATCATCAGTAGCTAAGTATTCTATTAAATCTATTTCTGATACATCTACTTTATTTCCTAAACTCACTACTTTACTGAAACCTATACCTTCTGAAACACTCCAATCAAGAATAGCCACAGTCATAGCTCCACTTTGGGATACAAATGCTATGTTTCCTTTTTTAGGTGAGAGTTGTGCAAATGATGCATTCATTGGTGTGTTTGTATCAAGACTTCCTAAACAGTTTGGACCTTGAATATTCATGTCGTATTTTTTAGCAATTTCTGCCATTTCATCTTCAAGTTTTGCTCCTTCTCCACCAACTTCTTTGAAACCTGCTGTTATAACAATAATATTTTTTATACCTTTTTGACCACATTCTTCTAATGTTTGGTTTATAAATCTTGCAGGTATTGATATTACTGCTAAATCAATGTTATCATCATCAATTTCACTTACTGTTTTATATGCAGGTAATCCTAATAATTTACCATCAGTTTTTGTATTTACTGGATAAATATTACCTCCATATCCACATTCTATGAGATTGGTAGTTATAATATAACCTACTTTTCCTTCTTGACTTGATGCGCCTATAACGGCTATAGATTTTGGATTAAATAACCCAGTGAGATCTTTCATAATAATTACTCCACTAGTTGTCTTATTTTTTTATATAAAAAAATTGAATATGAAATTTAGGTAAGTTTTAAAAAGTATACTTAATCCCTTTTTTCATTTCTTTTAAAAAAATATATTCTAAATGAATAATCATGATAAATTATTCTTTTTAAAGTATAATAGTATATCTATTTTTATAAGTATATATACTTACATCTTTTATATGAAGCCTTCATCATATGTTAATATTATCATAGAATCATAGATAGGCTTATTCTACTACGTTCTATATCAACACTTAAAACTCGTACTTCAACAATATCCCCCACATTTACAATATCCATTGGATGTCTTACAAACTTATCTTCAATAAGTTCTGATATATGAACAAGACCATCTTGATGTACTCCAATATCAACAAATGCTCCAAAATCTACAACATTACGAACAACACCCTCTAAAATCATACCTTCTTCTAAATCCTCAATATCTATCACGTCACTACGTAGTTGTGGTGCATCTAATTTTTCACGAGGATCACGTCCTGGTTTTCTAAGTTCATCAATAATGTCCCTTAATGTCCATTCTCCAACATCTAACTCATTAGCCATTTTCTCAATATCATCAACTTCAATATTCACCCCACCATTTCTTACATCATCTAAGTCATAGCCATAGATTGAAAGAAGTGCAAGTGTAGTATCATATGATTCAGGATGAACACATGTTGTATCTAACACATTCTTTGGTGAGTATATTCTCATAAATCCAGCACATTGTTCAAATGTTTTAGCACCAATACCTGGTACTTTTAATAGTTGATTTCTATCAACAAATAAACCATGTGTTTGTCTATATTCCACTATATTCTTGGCAATTTTACTAGATACTCCTGCAACATGTTCCATAAGTGTTGCTGATGCAGTATTTAGGTCAACTCCAACGTTGTTTACACTTCTTTCAACAATACCTTCAAGTGATTCATCAAGTTTTTTAGCATTCATATCATGCTGGTATTGTCCCACACCAATGGATTTTGGATCGATTTTTACAAGTTCTGCTAGTGGATCTTGTAATCTTCTTGCAATTGATATTGCACCACGTTCTGTTACATCATAATCTGGAAATTCTTCCCTTGCAAGATTACTTGCTGAATATACTGATGCACCAGATTCATTAACTATCACGTATTTAACCTGTGTATCTTTTATAATATCGGCAATTATCTTCTCAGATTCACGTGAAGCAGTACCATTACCTAGTGCTATTAAATCAACGTTGTATTTATCTATTAATTTTAAAACAACATCTTTTGTTTCAGTTATTTTATTTTGTGGTTGGGTTGGATATACAACAGAGGTGTCTAATACTTTTCCATATTCATCTATTACTGCTAGTTTACAACCTGTTCTGAATGCTGGATCCCATCCTAGTACTACTTTATTTCTTATTGGTGGTTGCATCAATAATTGTTCTAAATTTTTCTTAAATACTTTTATTGATTTATCCTCTGCAACATCAGTTAGTATTGTTCTTATTTCTCTTTCTATTGCTGGTGCTATTAATCGTTTATATGAATCTTTTATTGCTTTTTTAATGAATTCTGTTGTGTATTTATTATATTCCATTGCCTCTGGTGTTTTTGAATAATTTATTAATACTTCATCCTCTAGGAAGTATTGAATATTCTTTAGTGGTGCTTCTAATTTAACTTTTAATATGTTTTCATTCTCACCCCTATTTATTGCTAAGATTCTGTGTTGTGGTATGTCTGAGATATTCTCAGAATAATCATAGTACATTTCATATTCTGATGATTCCTCTTTATTTTTTGATTCAACTATAAATTTTCCTTTTTTAATACTAATATCCCTTATAAATCTTCTAAATGATGCTTTATCCGATATAATATCGGCTATAATATCGTTTGCCCCTTGTTTTGCATCTTCTATTGTTGGTACTTCATCTGTTATGTATTTTTGAGCTTCAGTGTCAATAGAACAATCCATTTTCTGATCATATATTGTTAGAGCTAATTTCTCCAAACCTTTTTCTCTTGCCTTTGCTGCACGTGTAGTTTTCTTTTGTTTATATGGCCTATATAAATCCTCCAATTCAACAAGTGTTTCTACATCATTTATTTCATTTTCCAAATCAAGAGTTAATTTTCCCTGTTTTTCAATACTATTAAGAATATGTCTCTTACGTTCATTAAGTTTTTGAAGATATGTTAATCTTTCATTTAATTTACGTAGAATTTCATCATCTAATCCTCCTGTTGCTTCTTTTCTATATCTTGCAATGAAAGGTATGGTATTATCTTCATTAATAAGACTTATTGCAGCATTTGCTTGCCATGGTTTAATATTTAATTCATTTGCTATTACTTGTTCTATATCAATCATTGTTTCAATCCTTTTATTATTAAATAAAATGTATGTTTTCATAAATGTTTTAAAAAGAAAGTGTTGTTACTAATTATGATTTTTCTAAATACATACTCTATCAAATAGCCACTTAATTTGAATTTCTCATATATAATTATATCTAGGAAATATTATAAATCTATTCCAAGTTACTAAAAAAAAGTATTAAAAAGATGGAGAAGTATAGTTTTCAGTACTATTTAATGAAAAACTTAACTCTCCTGTACCATCATCTGTAATTTTCATTTGTGGACATTGTGGATTTAATTGCTCAAGTAATGACCTACCATCACTACTAGACATGAAATGTGGCAGATATCCATTTATATCAACAGGATATACTACTGATGTAACATTATCTCCAGTAATTTGGAAGTTTACAAAGTATGCCCTATGTGTTGCAGTGTTACTTTGATCAAATATGAAATTACCAAGATTATAGAAGATTGGTTTTCCATTATACATTTCAATACCCTCAGTTACGTGGGTATGGGATCCTACAACTGTATCTGCACCTGCATCTATTGCTTTATGGGATATTTTTTCTTGCATTTGATTAGGACTTCTACTGTATTCATTACCATAATGCATATATACTATTATAAAGTCAGAACCATTTTCTTTTGCAGCACTTATCTGTTTTGGTGATTCAACATCATCCCATGCAGAATAACCAGGACTTGAATCTCCAGCTACTGGCATTACATCACTACTATATTCCTTAAAATTATCACTATCCATATAATTGAATATTGTAACTTTATGTCCATTTTTTTCAATAACTGCAGGTTGAGTTGCTTCTTGTTTATTTTCTCCTGCTCCAATATGTATTATTCCTGCATTATTAAGATTTTTAATAGAATCTCTCATACCTTCTATACCATAATCAAAAACATGATTATTAGCATTTGCAGATACTACAGTGTAGTTAGTACCATTGACTAAACTAACATATTCAGGATCTGCTTTAAGTGGTACATCTGGTTTTAGAGCATTTCCACTGTTTGTAAATGGATTTTCAGTATTTACTAGTAGAATATCAGACTGTCCTGTTATGTTACTAACATATCTATATGGACTTTCACCACTTGAGAGAACACTAGGCATTTTACGTCCAAACATCACATCCCCTGTTACAGTTATGGATAAATTACCCTTATCTACATTCTTACTTCCAATATTTAATGAGTTATTTGATGTAAAAGGATTATGTACCATTAAAAGTCCACATAAAATTAGAAATAATACTACAAGAATTATTAATCTCTTTTTTAGGGAAATTTTTGACAAAGAGTGTAGTATTCCATTATTAGATACTGTGGATTTATTAGTTTTCTTATTTGATTTACGCATATATTTTCACTAGATTATATTTATGTGAAAAATAGCATTATAATATGTACTACCAGAGTAAATCTATGTTAATATTTACTACTAGAGTAAATCTATGTTAAAATAAATAATTTCTAATTAAAAAAAAATAAAAGGAGAATAATTATGGTTTTATTGTAATAGTACCATTTACTGTAGATGGGGCATAAATATCATTAGATAAGTAATTTACTGTGAGTTTTTGTGAACCTTGTGGTAATTTAAGAGTTGTTTTTGCTTGTCCATTTACTAAATTAGCACTTGCAATTACACTACCCATATATACTACATTTACACTTCCTATTTTAACTGGCATATTTTTAGTATCCCATACATCTATAACAAGTGTTGTGTTTGTTGTGGTTTTACTTGTTGTACTTAGTTTTATTGATGTTTTTGTTTTACTAATAGTAACTGATTTTACTACCTGTGAATCTTTATACATTGTGTTGTTAGTAAATTTAAATGTATATTTATGTGCTCCTGCAGTTGGTGTTAAATTAACAATACACATACCATTTACTACATTTGCCCTACTTACAATAGAACCATTTGTATCATATACTTCTATTGTACCATTATTTATGGATTGTTTATTGAAGTTACGTGTAACTATTTTAAATTGTGTATTTGTTGTAGTAGTATTTAATGTGTATATATCCATAGCTGAGTTATCTTTAACAACATTTATTGTTTTAAGAATAGCTACTTGTCTGTATATATCATCACCAACATATAATATTCTGTATCTATGTGCTCCTGCAGTTGGTGTCATATTTATTATGTATTCACCATTTACAATATTTCCAGTACTTACAACAACACCTGTTGTAGTATCATTTACCACCATAACACCACTTTTAAGTGGATTTTTAGATGAATCTTTAATGAGTATCTTAAGTGTTGTATTGGTTGTAACAGCCTTTAATGTGTATAAATCCATACCAACCTTTTCTTTTAAAACATTTATTGTTTTAAGAATAGCTACTTCTTTGTATGTATCATCACCCACATATAATATTCTGTATCTGTGTGCTCCTGCAGTTGGTGTTAAATTTATTATGTATTCACCATTTACAATATTTCCAGTATTTACAACAACACCTGTTGTAGTATCATTTACCACCATAACACCACTTTTAAGTGGATTTTTAGATGAATCTTTAATGAGTATCTTAAGTGTTGTATTTACTGTACTAGCTTTTAATGTGTATAAATCCATACTAATTTTTTCTTTTCTAATATTTAATGATTTTATAATAGTTGATGCGTTATACTTATTATCACCAAGATATTTTATGGTGTATTTTTGAATTCCTGCTTCTGGTTTTAGATTTATCATATATGTACCATTTACAAGACTTCCTTTACTTACAAGGTTATCTTCCACATCATACACTTCAATAAGCCCATTTGTTATTGTTTTTCTTTTTGAATCATGTACTCCTACTTTAACTGTTGTATTTGTTGTAATGGAGTTAAGTGTGTATATATCCATACCTGTTGGTTCTTTTGCTGCATCTATTGTTGTTGTGTTAGTTGAAGGCATATATAAGTTTTCATTTCCATCATATACTACTGTAATATCATGTTTTCCTGTAGGTAAATTAAGATTTGTTGTTGCACTACCATCTACTAAGTCAATAGTTGATAATAATTTTTCATTTTCATAGATTTTTACTGTTTCATTACCAATTTGTGTGTTAAATCTATTTAATCCAGTTATGTTAATTGTAACATTTTTATAACTGTTTTTTAGAACATCAATTATGATATGTGTATCTACTTTAGAAGTAAATGTGTTGTTTATTAGATTAATTTCATGCGGATACAATGCATCTTCTTCTAATTCTTCTGCATCAAGAAGATTTTTCTGTGTTCCACCAATATATGTATTTTCTACTGTTAGATAGTTAGCTTTACAACTGGAACTAGAATATATTGCATTATTACCCCCATTATTTAATAATCGGGAATTGTTGATGTATGCAACACCATCTTCAGCATATATTGCTCCACCATTACCTGCTGAGTTTTCTGTGAATATGGAGTTATCAATGTATGTTTGTGCATTCCTACTTTTTGGTGCTGTTATGTGTATTGCTCCACCATCATCTGCATTGTTTTGTATGAATATGGAATTAAATACTGTTAATTTAGCACTATTATATATTGCTCCACCAAAGAATGATGCAAAGTTTTTTATGAATGTGGAGTTAATTACTGTTAGATTGTTTTCATTGTATATTGCTCCACCCATCATATATCCATTATTTTCCTCAAAGGTACAGTTTATTACTTCTAATGTTCCATAATTTGATATTGCTCCACCATTACCATCTAATCCACACCCATATACTATTAAATTTTTAATAGTAAGTGTAGTACCTTTATTTACTGTTATAAAATGATTTTCATCATCACTATGTATTTTATTACCATTTCCATTGATTGTTACTTTTGTATTGTTTCCTGAGATATTTAATGTATCATCAGTTGTTGTGATATCTTTTCCTATGGAAATTGTAACTTCTTTATCTTTTGCAGAGTTTATAGTATTTTTTAGTTCATCATAATTATTTACATTACTAGTTGTGTTTTGTGTATCTTGTTTTATTGTTTTTACAGGTGTTTTATCTTTTGATGTGTCTTTTTTATTTTCTAGGTTTTTTGTAGTTTGTTGTGATGTTTTTATATTATCACTACTTTTGATATTATTAATATCTTCTTTTATATTGGTTTTTTCTATTGAAAGAGATGTATTTGGCATGTCAGCACTAACAGTTGTAGCACTAGATGTTATGTTATCTGTAGCAGATACTGCTGTTAATCCCACAATTAAAAGAACCATTAAAGATAAAAAGAAGATTTTATGCTTGTTTTTTAACATGTGAATCAAGTTTTTTTTCTTTTATATGAAAATTTTTACTTTATTTGTTTTGGATTTTTATTTAGCTTAATATGAACTTGTTTTTATTGAAAAAAAAATAACTAAATAAAAACCT
>NZ_MUZW01000067.1:0-10022 GCF_003266085.1 Methanosphaera sp. DEW79
TGCAAGTACTAATGTACTACTTCCATTGTTATTTGTTGTTTTGAAGTTTGAGTTTTCTACTGTTACATAACTTGCATTATCTCTTATTGAGAATACTCCTACTCCTTGTCCAATTCTCTGGTTTTCTACTGTTACATTCACATTACTTACTGTAACATTAGTTGTATTTCTAACAAATACTTGTGTGTTGTAGAAGTTAAGATTGGATAATTGTGTTCCACTAGCTCCATGATCTATTATGAAAGCACTACCTGTTTCATTACCATAGTAACTACCAGANAGATTGTATTAAGGCTTAATGTATTGCCTTTTCCATCTATTGTTACTTGTTTGTTTAGTACATATGAATGGTTGTTACGTGTTATATTTGTTCCAAAGTTTATTTTAGAACCTGTTTGTACTTCATCTGTAAAACCATTACTTGTGAAATATGTATCAAAGTTATCATTATTTACTGTTATTTCACTATTTGTTTTTTTAGTATTTTTCATATTAGACTTAATAGTTTTTTTAGTTGTGTCACTTACTAATTTTTCACTATTAGTTTTAGTTATTGTTTTTGCTTCTGACTTCACTGTTTTAGTATCAGAAACAGTACTTGCAATACTACCTACACTAGTTGTATCTGCACTGATTGTATTATCAGATATAACAGAACTAGCTGTATTATTACCTGTATCTGCTGCACTAATTGCAGTTAATCCAATAAGTAAAACCATGAGAGTCATGACAAAAATAACTGATTTCTGATTTCTCATAAGTTATCACTTCTGATTTTAAAGACTTATTCAAAAAATATTAATGCTTATTTAACATTGTTTGAATAATAATTCTATATATATCAATTAATCAATATATACTTATTCAAAGTATTTTTTAACTAAAAAAAATAAGTATGGCCATAAACTTAAATTTAAACTATAAAAATCTATAAAAAAAGTTATTAAAAAATATAAAATAAAAAGTACACTAGAACATTTTCAGTATTCCAGGTACCATTCCATAAATAATAAGTACTACAAGTATCACAATAAAAAGACTGCTTATATACCTAGTTATGTGTTCTACTGTATTATCATTCAACTCATGGTGTGATATGAAATTTAATATCCAATTAAATCTTCTACTTATCCAACATCTAATACAACCAGGGAGAAACTTAGTGTATTTATTCAATGTTTGATTGAATTCCAATCTCCTATCAGGACGTATCTTCATTTTAAGTATTTCTTCTAAGATTAATCCACCATCTAATGGTTTCATTGGAAGAAGATTAAATGTTCCCACAGCAAAGTTTAGGAAAAATATTAGATAAAATATTTCCTCTAATTTAGATAATACTAGTGGCAATAACGTTCCATACTTCTTTTTAGCCACTGGTTCAATTATTTCATGCTGTTTTGCTCTAATACCAATATAGGATTTTGAACTATTATTAGGACTTTGACTAGCAGTTATATTATATGTTCCAGTATCTGTTGTAATGGATAAATTATCACCAATATGCATACCACTCAACGCCCTTGTATATGATGAAGTATTAGTTACAACATCACCATTAATCTTGTGTATAACCATACCTTCAGAGAGTATTGATTGAGAGGGACTTCCTGCCACCACACTACTTATCTCCATACCATCTGTTGTATAAATATTTTCTGATGCTAGAAAACCACCAATACCAGCAGTAATTACTAGTGCTATTAAACATAAACCTAAATTAAACATTGGTCCTGCAAAATACACCCGTAGTTTACTTATTCCATTTGCCCTTTCAAGTTCATCAGGATTTGGTTCTACAAATGCTCCAGGTATTATTGCAAGTAGTAGTAAACCTACAGAATCTATTGATATTCCCTCAACCCTTGCAAGTATTCCATGACCTCCCTCATGTATTACAAGTACTGTTGCAAGGGCAACAAGTCCCGTTGTAAAGGGTATGTATATGGGAGAACCTGGAATATCAACCCCTGGAAGTATTAGAGAAACTGTTGGTGTCTTAAACATCAATTGCAGTGACCATATAAGTGTTATTACCATCAATATTAGAAAGAAGATTCCAATAGGCATTCCAATATTCAAGTAGGCCTTCCACAGACGTGGACATCTATTTGCAATTCTATCAAGTACTCCCTTTAGTCTCTCAGTTTTAAGCATTAAAACTATTCCTTCCATGGTTATGTTGAATTTATCCTTTAGTAGAAATGCCAGTATCCATACTACTATAAATCCAATTGCATAATACCATAAAACATTCATAGAATATACTCCTTAATGTTATGCCATTTGTTTTTCTATTGTTGTTGTATTTTCTTTAGTTATTTTTTCAACACTACAATCTACCAGTACATCATTGTCATTAGATATTTTGAATCCGTCACTACATACACTACCTATAACAGAGTATGCTACGTTATTTTTAGATAATGCTTCTTCTATAGTAGTAAGTGCATCTTCTTTTACTGTTATAATAAACCTACTATTTGATTCAGAATATAATTTATCATCTTGTGATAATTCTGTTGTAGATGGTATGTTACTTATATTAACATTTACTCCTTTTTTAGATTTAATACTCATTAGAGCCAACGCTATTATAAGTCCTCCTTTTGATATATCATGTACTGAGGTTATGTTATCGTTATATTTAGGAATTAATTTCTCAATTGTGGTTGATACATTATAATTTTCTTCTAATCTTATTTTTGGTGGATAACCTTGTACCACGTTATGTATATGTTTGTAGTACTGTGAACCATCAAGTTCAGGATAGGTATTTCCCACCACCAATATAACATCACCATCATCTTTTAATGTCATTGTTTTAATCTTAGTATTTTCAACTACACCTACAGTTCCAACTATTGGTGATGGATTTACTGTTACTCCTTCTGTTTCATTGTAGAAACTTACATTTCCACTTATAAATGGTGTGTTAAATTTACCTGCAACATCACTCATACCACTTACAGCTTCTTTAAATTGCCAGAACACTTCTGGTTTTTCTGGATTTCCAAAGTTTAAACAATCGACTAATGCTATTGGTCTTGCACCCATACTTATTGCATTGTTTATTGATTCAAGTACTGCTGATGCTGCTCCATCATATGGATTTAATAGTACATGTGTACTGTTACAGTCAGTACCTATTGTAAATGATGTTTCATCATCTACTTTTATTACTGCTGCATCATCACCTGGTTTTACTATTGTTCTTAGTTGTACCTCATGATCATACTGACTATATACCCATTCTTTACTTGTAATATTTTCAGATGATAATAATTTATATAATGCCTCTTCTACATCAACTTCAGGTATTTCTACATCTTCTATTATTTTTTCTGGCTCTTTTGCTTCTCTTTCTATTATTGGTGCTTCTGTAAAGAGAATATTTGGTGCATGACATATTTCTTCTTCATCATCTTTTATAATAAATTCTCTTTTATCAATAATAGTTCCAATTATTGCATGGGCAAGGTCATGTTTTTTACATATTTCAAATGCCTTTTCTACATCAGATGAATCTATTGCAAATACCATACGTTCTTGTGATTCTGATAACATGATTTCATATGGTGTCATGTTTTCTTCTCGTAGAGGTATTTTATTCAAGTCAATTAATGAACCATTACCACCCTTATCTGCCATTTCTGATAGACAACAGGTAAGTCCTCCTCCACCTAGATCTTTTACTCCATGAATATCAAGTGTTTCAAGTAGTTCATATGTTGCTTCCATTACACGTTTTTTAGTAAATGGATCTGCAACTTGTACTGCTGGCCTATCCTCTACTTCAGAATTACTTGTTAATTCTTCAGATGCAAATGTTACACCATGTATTCCATCACGACCAGTTGTTCCACCCATAAGAAGATACACATCTCCTACTATTGGTGCACTTCCATATACTATTTCATCTTTTTTTACAAGTCCAGCACAGACAACATTTACCATTGGATTATATTGGAAGTTATCATCAAATTCTATTTCTCCACCAACTGTTGGTACTCCTATTCTATTACCATAGTCTGAAATTCCTTTAACAACATAATCAAATATGTATTTTGATCGTTGATTTGACATATGTCCAAATCTAAGTGCATCAAGAAGTACCACTGGTTTTGCACCCATACTTATAATATCTCTTACTATTCCACCAATTCCAGTTCCTGCACCACCATACGGTTCTACTGCAGATGGATGATTATGACTTTCCATACCTATAGCCAGAGCATATTCATCAGTTAGACTTACTATTCCTGCATCATCCCCCGGACCTAATATTACATCAGGCCCATCTGTTGGGAAGTTTCTAAGAATGGGTTTACTACTTTTATAGGAACAATGTTCTGAAAACATTACATCCATCATTCCCAATTCTAATTCATTAGGCTTTCTTCCTAATACTTCTTCTATATATTTTAATTCATCATCTGTTAAAACCATAAACTCATACAACCTATAAATTTTTTTATTCTTTTATTAATATTTTAAGTTGTTCTTCTTCTATTTTCCATTCTTTTACATACCCATCATCAACAATAGTTTCAAATTCTAGTTTATCAGTACGTACTTCATTTGAAATATATTCTTGATGAGCAATTACTGCATCTTTAAAGTCATTACTACATTCTACTGTTACATGAATATTTGCTTCCACATTTAAATCTAAATCTTTACGCATATCCTGTATACGACGAATAAGTTCCCTTGCCATTGCTTCTGAGTAGATTTCTGGTGTTAGTTCTGTATTTACATATACACTTCCATTTTCAAAGTCACAACTTACAAGATTTTCTGGTACTTCTTTTTCAAAGAGTATTTCCTCTTCAACAAGTGTTATATCCTTATCACCTAGTGTTACTACATATTCACCATTTTCTTGTAGTTGTTGTTGTACTTTAGCACCATCAACATCATCAGATTCAAAGTATTTTTTAACTCTTCCAAGATCTCCCCTAAGTTTTGGTCCTAGTATTGACATATTTGGTTTTGCAATTATTATTGCATTTTCTAGTTGTGATTCTATTATTATATCCTTAGTATTTGCTTGTTCTAAAAGTACACTTTTAAGTGAGGATATTGCTTCTTTTACACCATCATCTTCAGTCACTACTGTTATATTTTGTACAGGCCATCTTAGTTTAAATCTTGCAACATCCCTTGCATGAGCACTTGCCTCTAATATATCTCTTATGTATTTCATATTTTCTTCTAGTTTTGTATCGATTTTTTCACTAGAATATGTCCAGTCAAGCATGTGCACACTCTCTGGTGCATCTTCCTCAACTCCTCTTACGAGGTTTTGATAGATTTCTTCTGTTACATGAGGTGATATTGGTGCAAGTACCATTATTAAGTTTTTAAGAGTGTAGTATAATGTGTAGTATGCTCCTAATTTATCAGGATCATCACTTTCTACCCATGTTCTTCCACGTATAAGTCTTACATACCAACGACTTAAGTCTTCTAGTATGAAGTCGGTTATTTTTTCTGTTGCTCTGTTAAATACTAGTGATTCTATATCTTCACCCACAGATTTAATCAATGAATTTATACGTGATTCAATCCATAAATCTTCTTCACGGAATATTAAGTCATCCCTATTATGTTTTGTTGGATTAAAGTTATCCAAGCTCATATATGTTGTTGCAAAGTAGTATACATTCCATAGTATGTTAAATAGTTTTGATGAATTTTGTACTTCATCCCAGTGGAATTTAAGATCATCCCATGGTTTATTTGCATCAAGTAAATAGAATCTTAGTACATCTGCCCCATATTTTTCTATTACTTCCTCTGGACTTACAACATTTCCAAGGGATTTACTCATTTTCTTACCATCTTCATCAAGGGTAAATCCATGCATTAAAACCTTTTTATATGGTGCTTTTCCAAATGCTGCTACTCCAAGACCTAGTTGTGAATAGAACCATCCTCTTGTCTGGTCATGTCCTTCTGTTATAAAGTCATATGGGAACCATTCATCGAAGTTTTCTGATGGGTTTTGTGGATAATGAAGTGCTGCCCATCCTGCAACTCCCGAATCTATCCATACATCTAATACATCAGGTACTCTATGCATTGTACTTCCACATTCACATGGTATTGTTATATTATCAACATGTGGTCTGTGTACAAAGTCACCTTCTAGTGTATCATCACCAGATAATGTTTTAAGTTCTTCTTTTGAACCGATTACTACTTTACTACCACAATCAGAACATGTCCATATTGGAAGAGGTATTCCCCAATATCTTTGTCTGGATATAGTCCAATCTCTAGCATTTTCAACCCAATTTCTGAATCTACTTTCTCCAGCCCATGATGGTACCCATTCTACAGAATCTACTTGTTCAAGCATTTGATCTTTAATTTGTGTTACTTTAATAAACCATTGTTTTGTTGCAATGTAGATAATTGGTGTTTTACATCTCCAACAGAAACCTACTCTATGATCTATTGTTCCATAGTTAAGTAGAGCATTTGCATGTTCTAATTCATGAGTTATTCTATCATTTGCTTCATGTATTTCTAATCCTTCATACACTCCTGCATCAGAGGTGTAACATCCATCTTCCCCTACTGGACAGAATGGTTCTAATCCATTTTTTACACCTACTTCATAGTCCTCTGGACCATGACCTGGTGCTGTATGTACACATCCTGTACCTTCCTCTAGTGTTACATGAGTACCAAGTATTATTTTATGATTATGAGTTGATTGGTATGGTATGTTTTGACTTAATGGATGAATATATTCAAGTCCTTTAAGTGTTTCTCCTTTTAGAGTTTTTAGAATTGTTTTTTCAGTCTCACCAAATATTGATTCTATAAGTGCATCTGCTACTATAAATATTTCATCAGAATCAAGTTTATCATTATGTACTTTTACATAACTATAATCAAAGTCTGGATGAATACTTACAGCCAGGTTTGCTGGTATTGTCCATGGTGTTGTTGTCCATATGAGTACATATGATGGTATATCATATTCTTGTTTTTTAAGTTTGAATTTTACATAGATTGATGGATCTTGTTTATCACCATACTCAATTTCTGCATTTGCAAGTGCTGTTTGACAATGTGGACACCATGTTATTACACGTTTATCCTGTGTTAACAAGTCCCTTTTATCTGCTTGTTTTAATGTCCACCAACAAGATTCCATATATCCATTATCATATGTTACATATGGATCTTGCCAGTCCATCCACACACCCATTTGCTTAAATTGTTGAGTCATATCTTCTTTGTTTTTAATTGCAAATTCTTTACATTTTTCTACAAAGTTATCTATACCATACTTTTCTTCTATTTCTTGTTTACTTTTAATATCAAGTAATTCTTCCACCTTATGTTCTATTGGAAGACCATGAGTATCCCATCCTGCTTGTCTTCTTAAAGAGTATCCATTCATACTTTTATATCTTAAAAAAGAGTCTTTAATGGTTTTATTCCATGCTGTTCCAAGATGTATTCTTCCACTACAGTATGGCGGTCCATCAAGAAATGAATATTTTGGTCTGTTTTCTCTTTGTTTACTTGTTTTATTATATATATCATTTTCTTGCCAAAATGATTGTATTTTCTTTTCTAAATCCTTATTATACCCCTGTTCTACCTCATCTATTGGCATACAGTATCTCCTTTATAGTTTTTTATGGAATTATTCATAGAGTTTATGGTTTTTATTAATGAATAGATTCCCTTAATTTATACTGTTATATTTTATAACATTATATTCATTTATATATTTGTCATTACTAACAATTAATATATTAGGTTTTCAAATACATCACACCAATATTTTAATAAAAATATATAAAAATATATACAACA
This sequence comes from Methanosphaera sp. DEW79, assembly GCF_003266085.1. Classification (NCBI taxonomy): domain Archaea; kingdom Methanobacteriati; phylum Methanobacteriota; class Methanobacteria; order Methanobacteriales; family Methanobacteriaceae; genus Methanosphaera; species Methanosphaera sp. DEW79. The sequence goes on from NZ_MUZW01000067.1 coordinate 7,846, forward strand.
ACATAACAAGGATGTTTTTAATTTGAAATATTTAATTATTAATGGTAGTCCAAGACATGGACATACATGGGAAATTGTAACTAGAGTAAAAAATACATTAAGTACCACCGATACAAATACAACTTTTACACATGTAGAATTAATTGATGAAAATATACCATATTGTAGAGGATGTTTTAGTTGTTTTGAAAATGGAGAAGACAGTTGTCCTGATAGTGATAAAATTGGACCTATTGTAGATAAGATACGAGAATGTGATGGGCTTATTATTACAAGTCCTGTTTATGCACTGCATATAACAGCACTTCTTAAAAACTTCATTGATCATGTTGCATATCTTTATCATAGACCTGAATTCTTTACAAAAAAAGCACTTATTATTTCCACCACTGCTGGTATGGGCCATAAAAAGGTTGGAAAGTTTCTTGATGAAACACTACGTAACTGGGGATTTAATGAAAGATTTAAGTTATGTCTTATTGATGTGCATGATACAAATGGATATCTTCCACTTAATATTAAAGAAAAGATTGATAAAACAACACTTAAATTCTACAATAGTATAGAATCTAAAAAATTAAAAAGTCCCTCAATGAATGCATTGTTTATGTATAATATGTGGAGGGCAATGGCTTATAACAATCACATACCATGTGATCATGATTTCTGGGTTGAAAATGACTTAATAAATCATGAATATCATCCAAGTATACCATGTAGTTTTATTAAAAAGATTCCATGTAAAATATTCTATAAATTAATGCTTGGATTTCTAAGTAAAAATAGTGTTAAAAAAGAAGAAGTTTAGAAGGTTCTTAATTTTCCTTCTAACATAAATTCTTTAATGTCTGTAATGTTTTCTAACCATTTATTTATGATTCTTGTTACATCTTCTTCTACATCATTAATTGAATATCCTTCTTCTGTTTGAATATGTGCTGTTGCTGTTCTTGGTTGATCTATAGGTTTTCCTATTTGACTTAATATAATCATATCTATACTTTTTACACCTTCAACATCACTTACTACTTCTCTTGTAATTTCATTGGATAATAAGTTATATATCTTTCCAACGTGATTTATTGGATTTTTACCAGATGTTGCTTCCATGGACATTGGCCTATTTGGTGTGATTAAACCATTTGCTCTGTTTCCTCTTCCTACAGAACCATCATCCCCCATTTCTGCACTTGTTCCTGTTACTGTTAAGTAGTAACCAGATTCATCTTTCTTAGTTTCATCATCAGCAGTATTTATTAATGTTTTAACTGAAAGATCTGTTTCTTTTGCTGCTAAGTCATTTACAATATTTTTAAGTTCATCTTTCATATTAAGGTATGCATCTACATCATCAACATATTTAGATACAAATGCTGCTGCAATAGTAAGGGTGATATCTTCTTTTTCACGTAAACCCATTACTTTTATATCTTCTCCTACAAATGGATATTGTTTTTTAAAGTCTTTACTATTTAGTAATTCCTCTGTTTTAAGTACAAGATTTTCTGTTTGTGAAAATGGTGCATATCCTACTCCAAATGATGTGTCATTTGAGGATGGTATTGTATTTGGTCTTTGGAAAACATCACGTAAATCTGCAGAACCTTGACCTATTTTACATTCTACTACTGTTCCATATTCAACATCAAGATTTATAATAGTATCTTGGAGGAATTTTTTTGCAGCTTCTATAGCTATTGTATCCACACCAATCTTTTTTGTTTCTCCACTTGGTAGTGTAAATTCATTTGCTGCTCTTCCTGTAAGTAGAATTTGTATAGGTTTTATTATTTGTCCTCCACCAAATTTAGGATCTGATTCACCAGCAGTTATTTGAACTTCATCAGTATTATGGTGTAAAACGTGCCCTGCTTTTTCTTTGTATGTCTGTGATAATACTCTACTTACTGCTTCTGCAATCCCATCACTTATACTGTCTGGATGACCTATACCTTTTCTTTCTACTACTTCTATCTCATTTTGTTCTATTGGTCTTTGTACTGCCTTTTCTATTTTTATATTACGCATTAGTACACCTCTATTTCAAGTTAAAATAAATTAATCATAGCTTATTAAAGTTATTTTATGCCCAGTCTAATTTTTTTATTTAAAAAAAAACTTGTTAAATATAATATATTATATTTCATTACTAAATATTTAATATTTCTTTTAAATTT